>JARRNW010000266.1:0-10970 GCA_037384565.1 Candidatus Thiodiazotropha sp. | reverse complement strand
GTTCATCAACAACATCCTGATCCTGACCGGAGTTTTCGGCACCATCGTGTCCCTGTCCATCGCCCTGATCGGCGCATCCGACCTACTTGCCACCTCGGTCGATGTTGGTGGCATGGGCATGGTGGTCCACGGCATGTCCACAGCGCTTTCCACGACCATCACCGCGATCGTCTGCTATCTGGTATTTGGCTATTTCCATCTCAAACTGGGTGATGTTCAAACCAACCTGATAAGCGCCGTGGAACAGGTCACGGTCAATGAGTTGATACCCCGCTTCCAGGTGCAGACCGACAGCGCTCTGTACGAATTCACCGGACTGGTCCGCTCTCTGCAGGAGCTGGTCAACCAGATGAACCACTCCCAGCAGACCTTCGAGAATATTGAGAAGCAGATGTTGGAATCCCTCGAAGGAGTGGATGCCCGTAACGAGGCGATGCACAACGATCTCGCGGAGATCAAGCATATTCTGAAACTGGGCTTCCGCCTGCATGAGGATGAATGATCCGCATGGATAACGGATTCATCGACCTCAGGCTGAACACCCGGGACAACCAGAACGAAGAGAGTTTCTGGCCCTCCTTCACCGACATCATGACGGTGATCGTGATGATCTTCCTGTTGGCCATGGTCATCCTGCTACTGCGGAATATGGAACTGTTGAACCAGTTGCGCGAAACCATGGCCTCGGAGCGGCAGGCGATGGAACTCGCCCGTACCACAGGGGAGGAGAATGAAACCCTGGAAGAACGTTTGATCGCCCGGGAACACGAACTGACCATGATGCGCATGCAGCTGATGCAGCTGCGTGAACAATCCGACAAACAGGCATCCACACTGAGTGCGCAAAAACTCCAGATCACCCGTCTGAACCAGGAACGGGACGAACTGACCAACCGGGTAGGACGCCTGGATCAGGAACGCACCCTGCTCGCCACCCAGGTGACCCAGCTCACTCGGGAAGAGGGTCGCCTGCAGACTCAGCTCAGCGAGGCTAACCGCAACATCGAGAACCTCAGCTCCGATCTGGAACAGGCCAATCTGCGTCAGACCATGACCCTGGAAGAACTGCAGCGCCTCAGAGTGACCCTCACCCAGAAAGAGAACGAGTTGCTGCAAGCACTCACCACCAGTCAGGAGAAGGAGCAACAGATCACCGATCTGAAACAGGATTTTTCAGACCTGAAGATTCAGTACAACAAACTGCTGCGTCCGGCACGCACCGCCAAGGGCAAGACCCTGGTAGAGGTGCGCTACACCAAGCGCGGCAAGGGTACCCTGATTGAATACAAGGGACCGGGAGATAGCGCCTACCGCAGCCTGAACCCTGAGCAACTGGATCAACGCCTGACACGCCTGAAGGCCAAGGACGACAACCTCTACATCAAGGTCATCATTCCCAAGGATAGCGGTCTCTCCTACAACGAGGCCTGGACCTTCACCACCCACCTGCACCGCAATTACGACTATTATTATCAGGAAGAGGCGAAAAAAGAGCGCATCGTCAAGTAACAGCAGTATCCGAGGGAATTAACCCATTCGCTCAGAGTCGAATCCATCAGACCAGAATACCCGAATATCTCAAGAATCCATGAACAGACGTACCCTGAACCTGACCCTGACCCTGCTGGTAACCGCCCTGCTGGGCGCCTGCGCCTCAAGCATCCCCGTGGCGATTCGTACCCCTGTTGACGGTAATATCCGGGTGGACGAGGTCCAACAGGATCCAGAGCCCTTTGTCGACTCCAGGGTGCGTTGGGGGGGTGAAATCATCACCGTGGAAAACATGGCCGATGAGACCCAGATCGAAATCCTCGCGCAAAACCTCAACAAATCGGGCAGGCCCGTGAGTGGCAGTAAAAGCGGCGGTCGATTCATCGCCCGGATCGACGGTTTTCTCGACCCTGAGGATTTCCCAAAAAATCGCAAGATCACCATCGTGGGGTTGATTAAAGGCACCCAGGAAAAGTCGGTAGGGGACTATCCCTATGTCTACCCTGTAGTCAAAGCCGCTTACTATCATCTCTGGCCAAAAGAGATCACCTATCATCACCGCTATTACGATCCCTTTTACGACCCCTTCTACTACCCTTACTACTGGCGCAGATACCCCTATCGTTAGTGGGGTGTAACGTATAAAGTGAACCACACTGGTGATTCCATGCGCTCGATCACCCTCCTACTTCTGGTCGCCATGCTTGGCTGCAGCAGCCTGCCGACCCTGCCCCAGGCCGATCGCAGCCGCTCCCCCCATCAGGTCAGCCAGGAAGGTCTTGGAGATCCTGGGCAGAAGCTGCAATGGGGGGGCATTCTGATCGGTATCCGGGCAGATGAACTGGAGATCCTCGCATACCCCCTAGACAGGGACGGTCGTCCCCAGACTGAACGAAAATCCGAGGGAAGATTTCTGGCACGTATCACTGATTCGGACATGGCCGGTGAACTGTCGATTGGACAGCAAGTCACCGCTACCGGGCAAATCCTTAGCATACAAAACGGCCGGGTAGGTAAAGCCGAATACCGGTTCCCCGTCATGGCCTGTGAAGATCTGGCAGTCTGGCCGGAACCTGGTCGTGCCCATACCCGCCCGAGGGTGCATTTCGGCTTTGGCGCCAGCAGTGGGGGTGGCGGTTACGGCAGCATCGGCATTGGGATCGGTTTCTGATCGAAGAAAATGAGGGAAATTGCCACAGAGAGCCTATCCGTTGATATCCCCCCTCTTCTCGACCCACTCCGACAAGGGGAGAGGCCCGGAAAGAGGTTTGTTAGGTGTCCAAGTTGATCAAAAAACTAATGACGAAAATATTTATTTTATTGGTTGTCATATTTGTTGTGCTTATTGATTTATTGGGCTCTTCCCAAGGTTGGTGGGTTTATGGAAAAGGTTTTATCTGGTTTCTACTTATTGTTATAACAATTCGTTTGGTTAGGTCTTTAAGGCTGGGCATATATAAGACGATTCGCAGCAGGAGCGGAGGGCCCAGTTTGATTATATATCGTGATCAAACAAACAAAGTGTACTGGATCTCAATGGTGGCTGAGCTTTTTCTTTGGTTGTTTTTTGTTTGGTTGGCTTTTAATTATTGATGAGCCGAACTAAGTCTAAGAATTGCGGCTTAATTCCCTTAAGACAAGTGTCACTTAGAGGACGAACCGGGCTTCTGGGCCACCCGGTTGCGCAGATAGACCGGCAGGGCCCGCTCAGGCGCCACGGCCCGACCCAACCGAAAATCCTCCGCCGCGAGCCTTACCACATCCTCGGCACTGCAATGAAAGTCAGCCTGAAATCCCAGCAGCCGGTTACCCAAGCGCGCCTGCAGGGGTTCCGCGCAGCAACCCCAGCCGCTGCCGACACCAAACCAGCCCTCCTGCTCAGGCAGCGTCACCTGCTCGGCGCTCGCCACCTGTTCGGGCAATGCCAGTTCGACCAAACCCCGTTGTCCCACACGGTAGGCCGCCCAGTAGAGTTCTCCCATGCGTGCATCGTAGGCCGGCAACAGCTGTTCCTGCGCCAGCTCACGATAGCCCCGCTGGGCCAGCGCCGCCAGAGTCGAGACGGGTAACACAGGCAGATCAGCACCCAGTGCGGCACCCTGAATCACGCCGGTGGCAATTCGCACACCGGTAAACGAGCCGGGACCTCGACCGAACGCCAGGGCGTCCAGGGAGCGGATCCTCACCCCCGCCTCGGACAGTAGGTCATCCATCATGCCCAGTACCAGCTCGCTATGCCCTCGCGGTTTCAGCGCATGACGCTGGATGAGTTCTTGGTCAATCAACAAGGCAGCGGAACAGGCTTCCGTAGCGGTTTCAATGGCAAGAATCTTCATGCGGGTCCTGGTAGCGGTAATTGTGGAAGGGGAGCGTCTTCGACTGTCGGTTAAAAATTGAGCTCAAGCTTCTGGCAAGGGCAAATAGAAAACCCAATAAATATTTATAGATCAGACTCTTACATTATCTCAGAAAGAGTACCCCACAGGGTATCCGGATGGATGCCTACACGTGGTTGATATTACAAAAAAATCGTATTTTCAGGATTTCTTTACACTTCGCCAAGATTCTTTTCTGAAGTTAGGCGAACCTTTCAAATCCTATCATTAGGCATTCCCTCTAACCAGCTGTAATGAATGGCATTTTTACCGTTCCACCGATTTCGGAATTTTTTACACTGTTTCGTATCCAATCCATAAGAAATTTATAATTATATGAAATTATTATGGTACTCCAATGTTTGGCATCATATTTGCTAGATGCTTTGAAACACAGGAAACGACCCATGACCATCAACTTCAAAAAACTGCTACTTACCCTGAGTTTCATGACACTATTCAGTGCCAGTGCGACTCTGAACGCAACCCATGTTGCGACCAAACAGTCGAATTCCAATAAGACCATGAGCCTGGAAAGTCTGGACCGTACCGGTTTCACCGCAGTCTGACGCTCAGACGACCCGATCCATCCCCGCACCCGATTGACGCTGCAAGCGTTCCTTCAATCCCTGAAGAAGATCCCAAAGTACCGGAATGATAAACAGGGTCAGGGTCGTGGCCGTGGCCAGCCCGGTAACGAAGGTTGAGGCCATGGTTCCCCAGATCAGAGAATAGCTGGGAATACCGATCGCCATGGGCAACAGACCCAAGGTGGTGGTGAGCGTAGTCAGCAGGATCGGGCGTAACCTCACATGCACCCCTTCGACGATAGCCGCCTTGCGGTCCATCCCGGAACGATAGCGCTTATTGATGAAATCGATCAGTACCAGTGCGTCATTCACCACCACACCGGCCACTCCGATCACTGCAATGAAACTGTTGATGGTAAACAGCGACTGGGTGACCAGCTTGCCGAACACCACCCCGATCAAGGCAAACATGATCGCGGACAGAATGATGAAGGGCTGCAGGTAGGACTGAAACTGGGTGGCCAGGATCACATACATCACCAACACCGCGATAATGAACGCGTATCCGAGTGACTCGAAAGAGCGCTGGGTATTCTCGTGTTCACCACCGAAGATCACCGTGGCCCCAGGATAGCTGTCACGGATCTGCGCGATGCTGATCGCGCGCTGCCCCTGGTAGCGCTTGATCTCGCCGGATTCGTTATAGGCCACCAATCGGACAAGATCACGGAGATAGACAGGCTCACCGGGCGCCTCGACGACCGGTATGTACAGCGCCTGCTCCGGATGGCTCAATGCAGCGGAATCGATACCCAGTTTGAGATCAACCTCCTCATCGATATGCCGGTACTTGCCCAGATAGCGTCCATCCAGAACACTCGCCGCCAGTCGCGCCACCTGCGCGTTGTCCAGGCCGTATTCCGCCACCCGCTGCTGATCCACCTCGAAACGCAGCACCCGCTTGGGGATACCCTGGTCATCCTTCAGGTCGATCAGGTGGGGACCGATGGTCTCGGATTCGCGCATGAAGCGAAGCAGTTCATCGGCCAGCGCGGAGACCGCCTGCACATGGGCGCCGACCACCCGTACATTGATATCCTTACCGCTGGGTGGGCCATCATTCTGCGGATGAATATGCAGGTGATAGCCGTCGGTCTCGTAGAGGGGTTTTAGCTTTTCGCGCATGCGATCCAGGTGGGCCAGTGGATCGTCGAAGGACTGATCCGAGACACTCGGCATGGTGACCATGACCGAGCCATGATTGTTGCCATAGACCGGCTCATAGTCCTCGTTGAAATACATCCCCGCCAGGCCGCTCGCCGCGACCGCCATCCCTGGACCGTCCTCCATGACCGTTACAGCAATCCGCTTGACCCGCTCCTCCACCTCCTCGAGGGTGACATCGCTGGGTCCCACCACATCCACATAGTAGAGTTTGTAATCATCGGGAAAAAACTGAATGCGAACCAGCGGCACACGCCCCGAAGCAGACAGCACAATGATCACCAGGGACACCACGAACAGACTGACCACCATCGTCACGGCGGTCAACCGGTAGCGCATGGTCAGGTTCAACAACCAGCCCGTAAAGCGTCTCGCCACCCGCATCAGGCCATTGTCCCGCTCCATCAGATGGACCGCGTTCTGCGCCCGGGGGCCGAAATCCAGGTAGTGGATCGGCAATACCAACAAGCATTCCACCAGTGAGGCGAGGATCGCATAGGTGACCGCCTTGGGCACCAGGGCGAAGAACTGGCCGATGGCACCGGTCATGATCAGCATCGGCAGAAACGCGGCCACCGTGGTCATGGTGGCGGCAATCACTGGAATCGCCACCTCGGCGGTGCCATTGATGATCGCGTCCCTGAGTGGATGCCCCTCCTGGACGTGACGATAGATGTTCTCCGTCACCACAATCGCGTCGTCCACCACGATACCGGTCACCAGGACGAAGGAGAACAGGGTGATCTCGTTCAGGCTGTTGCCGGTGAAAAACATGATCAGCATGGTGATCATGAAGGAGAACGGGATACCGATGGTCACCAGCCCGGCGTTTCGGATCCCCATGAAATACCAGATGATGAGTGACACCAGGGTGATGCCCACCAGCATGTTCATGCCCAGGGTGCTCAGGCCATCCTCGATGTAGACCGTTGAATCCTGGGTCAACACCACGTCCATCCCCTGAGCCTGTAGCGAGGGTTTGAGTTCATCGAGCAGGGAGACAATAGCCCCACGAATCTTGATCGCATTGCCATGATCCGATTTGAGGACTCGCAGGCCCAGAGAGGGTTTACCGTTTACCGACGAACGCACAATCGCATCCCGATAACCCATACCCAGATGACTTACCAGATCCACGACCCGCACCAGACTGCCGTCCGCATCCCGCCGTACCACGGTGGACTGGACCTGCTCCAAACTCGTGAACCGCTCATCCAGCTTGACCAGATATTCACCGCTGTCATCCTGGTACTTGCCGGCCCGAAGGGTGTGATTTGCGCCTACCAGAGCCTGGGAAACCTGATCGAAACTGACACCCAGTTCGCGTAACTTTCCGGGATCGAGAGCGACATGAAACTCCTGGGTCTGCTCACCTGAGAAGTCCACCTCCTGGACACCGGGTATCCCCAGCAGCCGGGTCTTGAGCTCCTCACCCACCAGGGCCAGACTGCGGTTGCTGCGCTCCCCGACCAGGTTCACCATGATCACCGGCAGCCAATCCTGAACCTTCACGTTGATCAGTTGGGGGGGATCGACCCCTTCAGGCAGTTCATTGGCGATGTTCAGAACCTCGAAGCGCACCTCATTGAACAGCCGATCGTAGTCGGTATCGTCAATGAACTTGAGCCGAACATTGGAGCGTCCGCTAAAGGAAGTGGCGTTGACCCATTCCACATCCTCCACATTCTCGATCGCCTCTTCGATTTTGCGGGTCACCAGACTTTCCACTTCAACCGGTGAGGCGCCCGGATAGATGGCGGAGATGATCACTTCGCCGAAACCGAAATTGGGATAACGTTCCGCAGGCAGGGCGAACAGGGTAATGAAACCTACCACGATCAGGGTGACAAACATCAGGTTGTAGAAAACCCGCTGCTTGAGAGAGAAGGCGATCAACTCACGCATAGCGGCTACTCGGCGAAGGGGATAAAGCGGTCACCCGGAGTAACTCCGGGGGCGTCCACCCGCACCCAATCCCCATCCGGACGTGACTCACGCCCCCGGTAGACCACCGCAATCTCCGTACCGTCCACCCGTTTCAGCCAATACTGCTCATAACGTTGCCGCAGCGCCTGTTCCGGAACCATGACGGCGCCGTTCCTGGCCGGGATGTCCAGGGTCAGGGCGACCCTCAGGCCTCCCCGGTGCTCCACAAGCCCCTCATCGAGCAGAAGTTGCAGGGAGATCTTGCGGGAGTTGGGATCGAACGCCGGTGAAACCCGAACCACCTCGGCGGCGATATCCTGGCCGGATCCTGTCAGACTCACCCGGAGCCCGGTTTCCTGGGCTGATCGCAGGGCCTGATACTCATCGGTGGTCAGGGCGAACGGCACCACCAGGCGTCGGTAGTCGCCAGCCTCGCCAACCGGCTCGCCGGCATTGACCCATTGGCCGGGTTCCACGCGGCGTTCAATCACCCGCCAACCGGTCGGTGGCACAATGCACAGACGCTGGATACGCTCGCGCAGAATCTGCGCCTGCACTTTCAGGGCTTCAAGTTGGGATTCGCTCCGCTCGAGGGTACTCTGTGCCGTATCAAGCTGGCTCTGAGAAGAGCTGTTCTGCCGCAGCAGCTGACGAATTCGGGAGACCTCCTTACGGTAGTAGGTCAAATCCGATTCCAGGCCTTTGCGTTCCGCCTGATTGGCGCGCAACTCCAGCTCGGTAAAGGTGTCATCCACACAGGCCAGGGACTGGCCCTCCTCCAGGGTATCCCCCACATCGCCGTTGACTCGGACGATACGTCCGCTCTGCTCCGCAGAAAGCACGACACGACGGTAAGCCCGGGTAAAACCGGTCTGGGTCTCCCGGTGCATCGCCTTTACGGCTTTATAGACAGTCTCCTGTGCCAGGATCGTCCCCGGCGTCAACAGAAGTTGAAACAACCCAAGTAACAAGAAGCATTTCATAGAAAACATGATCCCTCTTCTTCCATAAGACCTATCGAATCATCCCTGAATATCCTGGTTAAACGCGAACCCTGTCAATGCCACCACCCAAAGTGAAATTTGTAACTATTTGTGACATAAACTATTTCGCCAAACATTCGCATGGACAGAATATCTATACTTTAACTTCAACACTCAACCCGTCCTATTTTGAGGCTATCACCAGCGCTGCTGATACCTGAAACAGGTCGCCATGGCTGACAATCCATCGCCATGAACGGGAAGTGCCATATGGTACAAGGAGCCAATCGAACATGTGGATTTTTTTCAAACACCTGCCTCGCGGTGTCACCACTCGAGAGATCGCAACGATCACCCGAAAGGGCGCACACAAAACCTGGCTCCCCCTGCATATTCTCACAAACCCCCAGGTCCATTGCATATTCTCACAAAGCCCAGGGTCAAGCGATCGAAAATCATACGCATCAAAGATCCACAGCTCGAAACCCTCGAATATCATGCCATTGTCCAGGTGGAGAATTCTGACCTGGCAAACACGATTGTGGAAAACCTGGATGGCCGCACCGTAAACGGGCTGTTTCTGAAAACCCACCGATACTTCCGGCGGTTCCCAAACCGGGATCGCCGCCTACGACAGGATAATAACTACCGGGATGACGAACGGCGTAAAACGGACCGGCGCCGGCCAAATCTGATTACCCATGTCCTGGAATCCGCCTGATCATAGCGCATTGAGTAACTCAGCCAAAAGACTGCCGTCCATCGGATTGAGACTGTGGCTGACCGGTGTAACCCGGGTTTCGGAACGTCCCCGCAGGGCCGCCACGTGATTCATATCCTGGCTGTAAGCGGGCACGAGTTCATCTCCAAGACCCACGGGACCGGAGCGTACGATAGAAATGTATTTCACGTCGGGGTGTGGCTGCCGGTTGAGCCAGAAAAGCAGATTCCCCGGCCGTTCCGGGGTCAGATCGAGCAGAACGCCCCAGGAATCACGCACCACATCATAAAGATCCCCACCGAAGAAGTCCTTGATCAGGCAGATCGGAAAGGGATCGTCGGTCTCATCCAGAGCCTCGACCGCCCGCAGGGTGCCGAGATGGGGTGAGGCCAGGGTAATCAGCGCCTCCACATCGGACACACCGCCTTCGACCAGCGCCATACGGGCCACCACGCCCCCGGCTGAGTGGCCGACCAGTATCATCGGCTCATCCGGGCGTTGTCGCTCAACAGCCTGGATCATCCCGCTGAGGATTCTAGCCTGCACCCCAATAGGCGCCTGTGAGGGGAGTTCAACAGTATAAAAACGGTTAACGGAGCTGGCTCCCGGCAGTGGGATCAACCCCCTGGGGGTCAAGACTCCGGCGGGCTGCCAACCCTGTTGACTCAGTACGGTGGTAACACCGCTGCGTTCCCAGGAGGCGGCACTGCCCAGATAACCGTGCACCAGAATCGCCACATCTGCCTTGGCTGACAGGGATACCAATCCCCAGAGCATGAAAAACATCCAGCGTTTCATATTCTCTCCCGATCTCGTGACCCGAGCCTGGGATTGTACCACCTCCAAAGTTGTACACGTTGACGGCGAACGCGAATGTCAGGTGAACCTGCCTTCAGGCCATACACCAGCCCCAGGTATTGGATCAGGAACGCCAGCATGGGCAGACGACTCGATTCAAGAGCATAGGCGGAAAGCATCAGGGCTACAGGAAGAATGAACACCATCAGGACAAAACCGTACCGCAGGGTTACCAGGAAGGCCTCCGATTTACCGTGAAAGAATTCCCGGGTATTGAATGAGCCCCCCATAAACCCCTGGGCCTTCTGGTGCAGTTGACTGTGATGCACCCCGATAGCCGACTGCAGGTCCACCTTGCAGCGCGACCGGGTGTTTCGGTAAAGCGAAAATCCCCGCGTCAGGGCACCCAGCAAAGTGGCGATCACTGCCCAGAAACCGTAGAAAGCAACCAGACTGGAACCTTGATAGGCGGATACCGCGGCCGCCAGCATGAATCCTGAAGCGATGCCGAGAAACAGGAAGTTGGCCACCGTCAGAGGTGAATGCCAAGCCTTGATAAAGCGCAGACTGGCATAGATCATCGCGGTGCAGAGAAACAGCACGAAGGTGGCCAGGGTTCCCAGCGCCCCAATAATCAAGGTCATATCCACAGGCAGGGTCTGGGAGACGACGAACAACGGATCGGTCCAGCCCAGGTAGTGAATCAAACCGTAGAAAAAGATCAATCCCATGGTGGCCGGCAGGACGATGACCTCACGGGACAGCCATGAGGTACGCCACTGGGTGGCGGCCCGCCAGGCACGCTCAGGGCGTCCCAGATGAAACACCGACGCCACCAGACCTCCGATCAGCAGAACCAGCGCAATCAGACTGCCCAGGACGTAGAAGTCCTGGGATTGCGCCGGCAGCAGATTCGCCAAGG
>JARRNW010000265.1:0-6040 GCA_037384565.1 Candidatus Thiodiazotropha sp. | reverse complement strand
ATGCTCGATTTGAAATTGGCCGCCACCAGTTGACCGATCTCTCCCGAACGTTCTACGTTGAGCCGTACCTGATCGAGACTGCGCTTGGAACCGTCGTAGTTCTCGGGCACCACGGTACCACCTTCCAGCCCCTCTTCGGTGACCGCGGTCCAACGGGTGGCGCTGGTCCACAGCGACTTCATAAACGGACGGTCCACTCCCGGCAGCAGATAGATCTCGTCATTCATCTGCCGCAGGGTTTCCATATACTCCTTGCTGAAAATACTCCCTTCAGTGGACTCCACCGCAATCCGGATGGCATTGCCCAGAGTGGAAAGATCCCCCTTGTTCGCCAGATAGTTGACCACGAACTCATGGTTGGTTGGGATCATCTTTTCGTAGCTGGCATTGAGCTGGATTCGAGTGGCTTGCCATCCAAGAAACAGGGTGATGATCAAACACAGGAACACCACCAACTGACGATTGTTAAACAGGATCCGTTCGACCAGACTGCCGGACCGGGTATCGAAATCCTCCAACCGTTCTACGATGGGTTGTTGTGGTGCGTTAGCATGCACGCTCACAGAATTCTCCTAATTAATCAGTGGCTGGGAACGGACGACGGGACTTGGCCCAGTCCACGCAGGCTGGCGAGTACCAGCTGTCCCGATCCGGCCTGGGTCAATGAGGCAAGGGGCATGCCTGGCAAACCACCTAGGGGTTGAAAATGTTGGCCGCTGTCGCTGCTGACCAGGAGCTGTCCCGCCTGGTTGGCCAGTACAACACGTCCGTCTTCCAGCTCAATGGCATCGGACACACCCACTTGGCTGCCGGTTTCGCTGGGTTGCCAGCTCTCTCCACCATCCAGGGAGACGTAGGCATTGCCACGCAGACCATAAACCAGAAGCGTGCCTTTGCGAGTCGCAAGAACACCAAACCAGCTCCCCTCGTAGGGTGTCTCCAGGGATTCAAAGTGTTCTCCACCATCCTGGGAGCGCAGCAATAATCCCTGCTCGCCGACGATAATGTAGTCATCCCCCAGGCGGGTTATGCCATACAGATGCAGACCATAGGGGTTCTCCAACCGGGGCGACCAGTAGCGCCAGTGCTTTCCGCCGTCCTCGGTGTAAAAAATCAGGTTGAAGGCACCGATTGCAAACCCCCTGCCTTGCGCATCCATCATAATATCGAAGAAGGGTTTATCGGGGCCGTCGCTGACCAGATAGTTGGCCTGCTTGATGGCGCGTTCATTGTCACTGTCGCGTACCGCCTCAACCGCCAGCCGAGCTGCTTCGACGCCATCGAGCTGCTTCTGCCAGCTCAGTCCGCCATCCTCGGTGTGCAACACCACCCCCATGTGACCCACGGCCCAACCCTGTTGGGCATCAACAAAGGACAGGGCGGTAAGATTGACGCTGGTGGGTACCAACGCCTGTTTCCAGCTTTTTCCGTTGTCATCGGAGGTAAGAATGATGCCCCGCTCACCTGCCGCCACCAGGCGAGCCCCGGCACGGGCCACACTCAGCAGAGTGGCGCGTTCGGATTTGGCGCTCTGCAAGGCGGGCTTATCCAAAGCGTCCGGTGTAGGCGGCGCGGATTGAGCCCAACTTTGGATGGCCACCAGCAGCAGTCCAGAGAGGCCAGCAAGTTTATTCAAATAGGATCGTTTCATCCTTCAGTCTGCCATTACGCTTGTAGTGCCACCCTTCCGCGGGTTGACTCAGGGTCTCTTCCTGGCCTATCCGATCCAAATTATCAGAAGGGATAGGGATGAGCTGCGCCCTGCACGGTGATCCAACGCAACTGGGAAAAATTCTCCCAGTTCGCCGGTCCACCGATGTTTCCACCATTACCCGAACAGCCGCACCCACCAAAGGGGTTGACGCATTCGTCATTCACCGTCTGGTCGTTGATATGCAACATACCGGAGTTGAGTTGATCACCGATGGCTTGGGCCCGGGCGATGTCCCGGGCGATGATGCCTGAGGAGAGGCCGTATTCGGTGTCGTTGGCCATGGCGATAACCTCTTCGTCACTGCTGAACTTGATGACATTGGCTACCGGCCCGAAAACCTCCTCGGAAAAGGCGCGCATGCCCGGCTTGACGTTCGACAGTACGGTGGGTTTGTAGAAGAGCTGATCGAACTCACCGCCAATCTCGAGTTTCGCACCCGCCGTGATGCTCTCGGTGACGATACTGTGTACCTTGTCCCGTTGCGCCTCGTTGATCAGCGGACCGATGGCGACCTCTTCGGTCGCTGGATTACCCACCGGCAAGCGTCCGGCATGTTCCACCAGACAACGGGTAAATTCATCGGCGATCTTTTCATGCACGAAGATGCGCCCGGAGGCCATGCAGATCTGCCCCTGATGCAAGAAGGCCCCCCAGGCCGCGTTACTCGCCGCCACTTCCGGATCCGCATCATCGAGGATGATGAGCGGACTCTTCCCCCCCAGTTCCAAAGCAACCTTTTTCAGATGCTTGCCTGCGGTTTCAGCCACCCGACGTCCGGTCGCGGTTGAACCGGTGAAGGCGATCATGCCAATCTGCGGCGCACTGCATAGGGCATTGCCCGCCTCGGCCCCACCGGGCAGGACCTGGAGAACCCCTTCGGGCAAACCTGCCGCCTGCAGCGCAGCGGCGATGATATAGCCCCCGCTGATAGGGGTCTGGGGATCAGGTTTGAGCACCACGGTATTACCTGCTGCCAGGGCTGGAGCCACCGCCCGCATGGAGAGAATCAAGGGAAAATTGAACGGCGAGATGACACCCACCACCCCCAGAGGGATGCGCTTGGCATAACTGAGGCGACCGGAGGTGGAAGGCAGCACCACCCCTTGGGTATCGAGACACATACCCGCGGCGATATTCAACAACTCCGCAGCCTCGCGCACTTCAAGCTGCCCCTTGGCGGGGATCGCGCCGGTCTCACGTGAAACCCAGGAGGCAAGTTCATCTATACTCTCCATCAGGATGTCGGCAGCTCGCCGGAACAGGGCCGCCCGCTCCCGGGGAGCCATGTCATGCCAGGCTTGCTGAACCGCTTGCCCACTCTTCGCTGCCTGAGCCACATCGTCGGCACTGGCCAGCCCACCCTCGGCCAAAGGCTCACCAGTTGCCGGCTCGATGATGGGATAGCTCCCCCCCTGACATACTGTCCAGCTACCGGTGAAGATCTTTCCCGACCACTGACTGGAATCGAGTAATTGGGCCTTACTAGTCGCGACCATTCGTCATCCTCCACTATATAAGTGTTTGGTTTATTGGGATTAATTATTAAGCTGGACAATACTTAGCACACACTGTGCCAATACATGACAGACCCCATCATGCTGCACTGCACATTGCGATAAGTATCAATTTTCTTGATATTTTTGGCGGAACTACACTGCGGTTTTATTGCATCGCAACAAATCTTTGCCATTTACAAAATTTAAGAATTTCATGAAATTCACGGGTGAAACTCTGCTATGATTTCATCATTTCGTAATATCTTCCCGGTTAATACCGATGCCGCCGAAACGCATATCCCTAGCTGAAGTCTCGCGCATGACAGGCGGAATGCTCTCCCCCGACGAAGCGAAGCCACTCGACGAATCCACTCCCACCCTTCAGGACCTTTCCGAACATATCTTTTTCTCTCCTGGAGACGGGCGCATCTGGCTAAATGACCAACGAATGCTGCTGATGCGCAGCTCCTCCATGGGCGTATTGCGTAAGGAACTCATCACCATGCTGGGTCTGGAACAGACCCGGGGACTGCTGACCCGTGCCGGTTATGTCTCCGGCATGCGTGACGCCGAGATGGTGAGAGAAAAGTGGGGAAACGCTGACCTGACCGCCATGCTCCTGGCCGGTGCGCGCCTGCACGCCCTTGAGGGCATGGTCAAGGTAGAACCCTTGCAGCTGCAATTCGATGCTGAAGCCGGTGAATATCAGGGAGAGTTTCTCTGGCACAACTCCCATGAGGTCGAAGAACATGTTGCCGCATTCGGTCTCGGTAAAGACACTGCCTGCTGGAGCCTTACCGGCTATGCCACCGGTTATGTCACCACGCTGCTTGGTAAGCTGATCATCTTTCGTGAAACCGAATGCCGGGCCGCGGGATGCCAGTCCTGTCGTGTCATCGGGAAACCCGCTGAAGAGTGGCCGGATATAGAACAGGACCTGAACTCTATCAATGCGAACGGTTTTATCAGCACCGGGGCTTACCAGTCCCCGCAAAGCGAAGATGACGAACCGGTCCTGGTACTGCCCGACACCCCCTTCCCAACCGAGGATATGCACAACATGGTTGGGATTTCCGCGGCATTCAACGCTGCCTGCCATATGCTGCAACGGGTCGCCCCCACCCGGGCAACGGTACTGTTCACGGGTGAATCGGGTGTGGGCAAAGAGATGTTCGCCGCAATGCTGCACAACATCAGCCCGCGAAAGGGGCAGCCTTTCATCTCCATCAACTGCGCTGCGATCCCGGACACCCTGGTGGAATCCGAACTCTTCGGTGTCGAACGCGGAGCCTTCACCGGCGCCACCGTCTCACGTCCGGGGCGATTTGAACGCGCCGATGGTGGCACTCTGTTTCTCGACGAGATCGGCACCCTCAGTCTGGTCTCCCAGGGCAAACTACTGCGCGCCCTGCAGCAGGGGATCATCGAACGGGTGGGCGGCACCAAGCCGATCAAGGTAGATGTGCGCCTGGTGGCCGCAACCAACGTCAATCTACGCCAGGAAGTGGAGGCCGGGGAGTTTCGCGAAGACCTCTATTTCCGTCTGAATGTCTACCCCATCCACCTGCCACCGCTGCGAGAACGCCGAGACGATATTCCCCTGCTCCTGAGCTATTTCCTCTACCAATACAGCCAACGCCACGGCCGCACAGTCAAGGGATTTACCCAACGGGCAATCCGGGTACTGCTCAGCTATCAATACCCGGGCAACATCCGGGAACTGCAAAATCTGGTGGAACGGGGGGTGATCGCGGCGGATGAAATGGGGCTGATCGATCTGACACACATCTTCCGCAATGAAGATGTCTCACTCGACACCCTCTATTCACTGGATCAACATGGTGGATTGGCGCTTCAATCCAAAAGCGAGCCTAACGAAAATGGGCTGGCGAATCTTGATGAGCCCTGCTACCTCGAACTCCTGAAAAACGATGATACAACCCGACCCTGCCTGACCTTGGAGGCATTGGAGCAAAAGATCATCGAAGAGGCCGTCACCCATACCAAAGGGAAGAGGCCGTCACCCATACCAAAGGCAACCTCGCCTCGGCGGCAAGGATGCTGGGATTGACCCGAGCTCAACTCGCTTATCGCCTGGAGAAGGCCAGTCGAAATCGGGATGAGTAATTATGAGTTTTGAATTGAGATGAAGAGAAGTGGTGCATGGACGCACCGTTTACGGACCTAAAGCCCTGACCATTCGGATTGCCGACAGTTGTTGACCATGCTTTTCTGCAAGCTCACTGCCTATATCCTGCTGAAGAAATAACAAATGAACTTAAGAATGCGGAAATCCAGAATCGCCCCCCCACACTGGATTATGGACTCCCGCATATCCCTAGTCCAAACCATCCTGGGGTGCCAAGGATCTCTCGGCTATTTCCTGTTGTGATTTCGTGTGCCAATCGGCCAGATATTTCGCTTTTTTCTGGGCGATATCATCCCTATTGTCATTGAACCATTCAATCGCCTTTTCAGACTTCACCGCAACTTTGGTATTTTCCAACCAAGACTTGAAGTCATCGCTACTGGTATTGAATTTATATTGGGTATCTTTTTTGATCGGCCGGATTGAAAACCGCGCTTTCCACACTCCCATTCTTGGAGTAACCATGCTGTAGTAGGTTTTTCCCGAAGCTAAGTCCGATTCCATAAAGTCCGCGGCTTCTGAAACAACCATGAACGTATGTTTACCAGGAGAAGTTGTGTAGGGAATCTTGGTGCCGTTCGAAATGATACCGATGAACTCCAACTTATCCCCTGTGATATCATAAATTGAAGCGTTGATCGCTTTTCCGACAAACGATGAACGCATAAAAACAACCTGTGT
>JARRNW010000264.1:0-5314 GCA_037384565.1 Candidatus Thiodiazotropha sp. | reverse complement strand
CAACAACAGAGGTTCAAAAACATCAATGATGCGGTTCGCACAGCTCACCACATCCTACGTAATATGCTCGTGCCGCAGGTTACGAATTGCCTTATTTTTACGCTTGTCTTGAATGAATTGTAAAAACAGTTCGGCAGGTGTTGGTTAAATCCGCTCCTGATCTCTCAGCACTTTTACCTGAAACAGGGCATTGCGCTCTTCTTCCTCGAGTGCGTTTTCGATAAATTTAATCGTGTTGCGATACTGGGGAATGATGTTGTAGCGCAATGCGTTGACCCGCTTTTGCGCTTTTCGCTGTTCGGCGATCAGGCGGTTGAGGCTCATGGAGACCTCGCCCATCTTGGCCAGCAGTAGGGAGGCTTCGGCGAAGTATTTGCGGGTGTCGTCGAAACTCGGGTCTGTGCCGAGCAGGCCCACCGGTTTGAGGGGTTGCACTTCGCCGCTGACCGAGGGGAACTCGACGCCGAGATTGCGCCTTGGGAGGATCTTCAGCTCCAGGACCTGCTGGATGCCCAGGGCGCTTTGGTTGATGGCGCGGCTGCCCATGCGCATCTGTAGCAGGCTGAGCCAGTGGTAGGCCTGTTTCACCGCTTGGTGGGCCTGGTCGCGGATCTCCCGGTATTCGGTAATGCGCTGGTAGACCAGGCGGGTTAACAGTTCTCGCTTGCGTTCCAACAGGCTGTGGCCCTGGTCGAGAAAATTCAGTTGCCGCTTGAGACTCAGCAGAGTGTTCTTGGTCGGCGCGGCCTTGATGCGTTTTCCAGTCATGCGCTGTGCCGATGGTATTTGGCGATTTCGGTTTCGTTGACCCGGGTCAGGGCCTGGGGCGGGAACGCCGAGAGTAGGTCCCAGGCGAGATTGAGGGTCTCATCGATGCTGCGGTCTTCCTCTTCACTCTGTCGCACGAAGCGTGACTCGAAAGCATCGGCGAATTCCAGGTAGCGGCGGTCCCGGGCGGAGAGTTCGTCGGCGCCGATGATCGAGGCCAGGTTGCGGGTCTCCAGGGCGCGTGCATAGAGGGCATAGAGCTGGTTGGAGACGTGGGGGTGGTCTTCTCGGGTGAAGTCTTTGCCGATGCCGTCCTTCATGAGCCGTGACAGGGATGGTGAGATGTGCACCGGTGGGTAGATGCCCTGGTTGTGCAGCTCTCGGCTGAGCACGATCTGACCTTCGGTGATGTAGCCGGTGAGATCCGGGATCGGATGGGTGATGTCGTCGCTGGGCATGCTCAGTACCGGTACCAGGGTGATGGAGCCGTGGCGGTCCTTGATCCGTCCGGAGCGTTCGTAGATCTCCGCCAGATCCGAGTAGAGGTAGCCGGGGTAGCCCTTTCTCGCGGGTACGTCGCCCTTGGCGGTGGCCACTTCACGCAGGGCTTCGGCGTAGTGGGTCATGTCGGTCATTACCACCAGTACATGGCGGTCGAGATCGAAGGCGAGGTATTCGGCGGCAGTGAGTGCCATGCGGGGCAGGGTGAGGCGCTCCACCGGCGGGTCGTCGGCCATGTTGACGAACATCACAACGTTGCCCAACACGCCGGAGGAGGCGAACTCATCCTGGAAGAAGCGGGCGTCGGCGTAGGAGACCCCCATGGCGGCGAACACTACCGAGAAGCGGCTGTCGTCGTCGGGCAGTTTCGCCTGGCGCACGATCTGCGCGGCAAGCCGGTTGTGGGGCAGGCCGGAGGCGGAGAAGATCGGCAGCTTCTGTCCGCGCACCAGGGAGTTGAGTCCGTCGATGGTGGACACACCGGTCTGGATGAACTCCCGGGGGTAGGTGCGGGCCGCCGGGTTGAAGGCGGAGGCGCTGATGCTGCGGCGCAGGTTGGAGACGATGGGCGGGCGGTAGTCCCGGGGTTCGCCCAGGCCGTTGAAGACCCGGCCGAGGATTTCGGGGGACAGTGCGATCTCCACCGGTTCGTCGAGGAAGCGTACCCAGGTGTGCTCCAGGTCGATTTCCGAGGTGCCTTCGAACACCTGGATCAGAACCTCTTCGTTGGAGCAGCGGATGACTTGCCCGTTGCGGGTGTTGCCCTGCTGGTCGCGGATCCGCACCCGGTCGCCGAAGGCGATGTTGGGCACGTTGGCGACGGTCAGCAGGCCGCCCCGGGCGGAGGAGGCGGTTCGGTACTCCTTGGCGCTCATGCTGTCTGCTCCCCGCGTTGCGCGTATTCGGAATGGATGGCCTTGAAGTCGCTCAGGGCCTCGTCCCGGAAGGCCTTGAGTTCATCGATCTGGGTGGAATCGTAGAGCTCTTTGCAGCGGCGCAGGCGGGCCAGTATCGGCATCTCGGAGAGTTCTTGCACCGGCACTCCAAGATCGATCAGGGCCGCCCCCGAGTCGTATACCGTGAGGATCAGGTCGAGCAGCAGGAACTGCTTCTCTGGGGAGGAGAAGGTGTCCACCGGGTCGAGGGCGCTCTGCTGCAATACCCCCTCCTTGATCATCGCCGCGCCCTCCAGCACCCAGCGCTGAGCGGAGGAGAGGGCTTCGGGGCCGACCAGATTGACGATCCGCGATAGCTCGGCGTCCCGGGCGAGCATGCCCAGGGCCTGGGCACGGCGTTTCTCCCAGCCCCGGTCGATGTTTTTGTGCCACCATTCGGCGGCGGTGCCCACGTCGGCGGAGAAGCTGTCGACCCAGTCGATGGCCGGGTAGTGGCGGGCATCGGCCAGCTCTTTGGAGAGCGCCCAGAAGGTCTGGATGATCTCTTTGGTGTGGCTGGTGACCGGTTCGGAGAAGTCGCCACCCGGGGGGGAGACCGCGCCGATCAGGGTCACCGAACCCTTGCCGCTGTCCATGGTCTCGACCCGTCCGGCGCGTTCGTAGAAGGCGGCCAGGCGGGAGGCCAGGTAGGCGGGGTAGCCCTCTTCCACGGGCATCTGTCCGAGACGTCCCGAAACCTCACGCAGGGCCTCGGCCCAACGGCTGGTGGAGTCGGCCAGCATGACCACGTCGAAACCCTGGTCGCGGTAGTATTCGGCGATGGTGATGCCCACGTAGATGGAGGCTTCCCGGGCCACCACCGGCATATTGGAGGTGTTGGCGATCAACAGGGTGCGGTCCATCAGGGGGCGGCCGGTGTAGGGGTCTTTCAGCTTGGGGAAGCTGTCGAGCACGTCCACCAGTTCGTTGCCCCGTTCGCCGCAGCCCACGTAGATGACGATGTCCGCATTGGCCCAGCGGGCCACCTGGTGTTGCACTACCGTCTTGCCGGCGCCAAAGGGGCCGGGCACCGCGCACTTGCTGCCCTTGAGCAGGGGAAAGAAGGTGTCGAGGATGCGCTGTCCGGTGATCAGGGGTTCGACGCCGTGGTCCCGGCTCTGGTAGGGCCGGGGTTTGCGCACCGGCCAGCGGTGATAGAGCTTGAGGTGGTGCACATGGCCCTGGCGGTCGCGCACCTGGCCGATGCTCTCTTCCAGATGGTAGTCGCCTTCCGGGGCCAGTTCGATCAGTTCGCCGGAGATGTTCGGCGGCACCAGGATGCGGTGCTCCACGGTCTCGGTCTCCTGTACCTTGCCGAGGCAGGCACCGCTGATGATGGGCATGTTCGGTTCCAGGTTTTCGGCGGGTACGAAGTGCCAGGTCTTCTCCCGGTTCAGGGGCGGCGGGCTAAGGCCCCGGGGAATCTGGTCGCCGGCCTTGAGGAACATCTCCTCGAGGGGACGTTGCACGCCATCGAAGATGCCGCCGATGAGTCCCGGTCCGAGTTCCACCGATAGGGGGTGTCCCAGTCCTTCCACCGGTTCGCCGGGGCGTACCATCTCGGTGGATTCGTAGATCTGCGCCAGGGCATCCTCACCCTCCAGGGAGATGACCTCGCCGTAAAGTCCCAGACTGCCGATGCGCACCTGCTCTCCGTTCTGCACGCCGGGCAGGTGGATGGTGACGATCGGTCCGTTGATCTCTTTGATGGTGCCCTTTTTGTTCTGGGGTGTGGTTGTTTTCATGTTGTGCCTGTTGCCCGGATGGAGCGAAGCGGAATCCGGGGAAGTCTGTGGCCGCCGTTGTCCCGGATTCCGCTTCGCTCTATCCGGGCTACCCTGTGTTTATCGTTACTCAACGTGTCTGCCCCTCACCCAGAGGCGGGAGCAACCGCTCGACCAGGGCCTGGTGGATCTTGCGCTCCAGGCGGTTGAGCCGGCCTTCGAAGGTGTGGTCGATCTGTATCCGTTCGTCCGGGGTGGTGATCAGACAGCCGCCCAGGGTCTCGATGGTGGTGTTGTCGAGATGGAATACTTTGTCCTGAGTCAGCTCGGCGGTGAGTTTCTCCCATTGCGGTTTGAGGCGGTGATGGTCGTCGGCATTGAAGCGCACTCGAAGTTCCGGCGCGTCGATCTGACCTGCGGCCTGTTGGAGAAAATCCCGCAATAGCTTGAAATAGCGGGTTTCGTCCTGGCACAGCTCGCGCATGCGTTGTTCGAGCCGTTCGATCACGACCTGTACCAGGTTCCAGCGCATGTGGTCCAGTTTGCTTTGCAGTTTCAGCTCATCCGCCTGGACCTTGCGCAGATAGGCCCGGTCGGCCAGGGATTTGGCCAGCAGGGTCTCCTTCTCTTCGCGCAGATGCAACCGCTCGCTGGCCTCGCGGAGAATGTTCTTGCGCCCCGCCTCGCCTCGGTTTTGGCACTCCTTGGCCATCATCTCGGCCCGGTCCAGGATCGCTTTCTCGAGTTGTTCGACCTGGTTCACGACGGTTAACCTCCGGTGAGTTGTTTCAGGGTCTCGTCCAGCTCGGACTGAAAATCTTCCGGGTTGTGCAGGGACGGAACCTCGGTCAGTACGATGTAACCGCCTTCGTTGCGGATTTGGTGCAGCAGCTTTGAGTCGATCCGGTTCACCGACTGTTCGATGATCAGCAGGGCCCGTTGCTTCTCTCGCAGCAGAGAGGAAAGGAGTTGCTCGAGCTGTTGCGCATCCGGGTCGGTGAACGTCTCAAAACCGATCAGGCGGAAGCCGTCGGTGAGGGCGTGGCCACCCACGAAGATGTTGCGGACTCTGTGGCTCGGCGTTTGTGGCATGGGCGTTCAAATCTTGTCGAGCAGCAGGATACTCATGACCAGGCCATAGATCGCGATGCCCTCGGCCAGTCCCAGATAGATCAGGGTGCGGCCGAAGATCTCCGGTTTCTCCGCCAATACGGCCAGGGAAGCCGCGCCGATCGGACCCACCGCGATACCCGCGCCGATGGTGCTCAAGGCGGTGGGGATGCCGACACCGATGATCCCCAGGCCGAGTCCGATGGAGATCTCGCCGCTGCCTTCGACCATCGGCTCCACCGCCGCCATGACATCCTGCACGCCAAAGAACAGCAG
>JARRNW010000263.1:0-5323 GCA_037384565.1 Candidatus Thiodiazotropha sp. | reverse complement strand
CACGTTCATCAGTCACGCAGAGATGCGAGAGCTGGTAGCCAAGACCCGCCAGTATTTCAAGTTGCTGGATGATGACAGTGGTGAGTACTCCATTGAGATCGATCCCCGTGAGGCCAAAGGGGATACCATCAAGCTGTTGCGGGAGCTGGGATTCAATCGCATGAGCCTGGGGGTGCAGGATTTCGAACCGGCGGTACAAAAGGCGGTCAATCGCATCCAGAGTAAGGGCGAAACCCTGCAAGTCCTGCAGGCGGCCCGGGACGAAGGTTTTCGTTCCATCAGCATCGATCTGATCTACGGCCTGCCGTTTCAGACGTTGAGCAGTTTCTCGGCCACCCTGGACCAGATCCTGGAGGTCGATCCGGATCGTCTCTCGGTGTTCAACTATGCACACCTGCCCGAGCGTTTCAAACCCCAGAGACGCATCGATGAAAAGGATCTGCCTCCGCCCCAGGAGAAACTCGATATCCTGCAGATGACTATCGACAAGCTCTCAAATGCGGGATATGTCTATGTGGGCATGGATCATTTCGCCAAACCGAACGATGAACTGGTGCGGGCCCAGAAGAACGGTACCCTGTATCGGAATTTCCAGGGTTACTCCACCCATTCGGACTGCGATTTGATTGGTCTGGGCGCGACCTCCATCGGTATGGTCGGGCCGAGTTATTCCCAGAACATGCGCAGCCTGGACGAGTACTATCAGCGCATCGACGCCGGTCGCCTGGCTGTGTTTCGCGGCGTTGAACTGAACCGGGATGATCTGATACGCCGGGATGTGATCACAAGGCTGATCTGTCACTACACTCTGTCAATAAGCGATGTGGAAAGGACCTGGGCGATGAGTTTCCGGGACTATTTCGCACCGGAACTGCAGCGACTGCAGGAGATGCAGGCCGACGGTCTGTTAGTCGTGGAAGCCGATCGCATTGAGGTTCAGCCCAGGGGGCGCTTACTGATTCGCAATATCTGCATGCAGTTTGATCACTATATCGGGAGTGCCTCTTCTAGGGGCAGTTTCTCTAAAGTGATCTGATCCCCCTGTGCGGCCAGGGGGTACGTGGCCCTTATTCGCTCCTCAGAGCCTGGATGGCCTTTTTATTACCCTGTGCCGCGGAGAGCTGGATCCAGTGCATGGCCTGTCGCTCACTCTTCTGTACTCCCAGGCCGTGATAGAACAGATATCCCAGGGCATACTGCGCCACATCGTTACCGGCTGCAGCGAGAGGGAACAGGAGCTCAAACACCTTTTTATACTCTTTGGCGTTATATGCAATATGTGCTTCGTTCAGGATCGCCTTGGTTTCATCAAAAGCGGGATCCGGAGAAGTGGCGCATCCGGTCAGCAGGGCCAGACATAACAGGCTGATGATCAAGAACGGGCGTCGAAAGGTATCAGAAGGATTCATAGCATCAGCCTACTAACTGGTTGAGGTCAAATATGGGTAGCAGTATCGCCATTACAATGACCAGTACGATACCACCCATGACCAGGATGAGAATAGGTTCAAACAGTCCCTGGATGGTTGAAACCAGGGTTTCGATTTCCCGTTCCTGAATGTCCGCGGAACGCTCAAGCATGCCTTCCAGGTTGCCACTTGATTCACCACTGGCAAGGAGGCTGAGCGTCATGGGGGGGAAATAACCGGTTCTCTCCAGGGCCTGATAGAGGCTGGAGCCTTCACGAACCCGTAAGGTAGCCTCTTCCACAGCGGTGCGCATGGGCAGATTGGTCAGTACCTGGGAGGCGATGCGCATGGCGTCAAGAATCGGTACGCTGCTGGCTGCCATGATACTCAGGGTACGGGAGAAACGGGCCGCGTTGGCGGTGCGGATCAGTTTACCGATCACCGGAATCCGCAGTTGATTTTGTTGCCACCAGCGCTTGGGACCGGGTTTCTTCAGCAGATAGCTCACAAGGGCAATCGAAGATCCCAGTACCAGGATGATGACCAGCCAATAGGAGCGGAACATATCACTGGCATCCATCAGAGCTCGGGTGATCCAGGGCAGATCCGCCGACATGGTTTCGAATACCCGGGTAACCTCCGGTACGATGAAGGTAAGCAGACCAATGACGATGAGTATCGAGACGATGGTCAACAGTGCCGGGTAGAACAGGGCGAAGATCGTCTTCTGGCGCATCTGCTGGCGTTGTTCCGTGTAGTCGGCGAGACGCTCCAGAACCACTTCCAGATGCCCGGACTGTTCCCCCGAGGCGACGGTTTTGATATAGAGTTCGGGAAAGGTCTTGGGGAACTCTGCGAGGCCGTCCGCAAGGGTGCGTCCCTCCAATACCTTGGCCCGTACCGACAGCAGGGTGCGTTCCACATGTCGCTTGTCGGTCTGGCGGGCTGTGGTTTTCAGGACATGTTCCAACGGCAGTCCGGAACGCAACAGGGTCGCGAGCTGACGGGTGATCAAGGCCAGTTCCATGGCATTGATGTTGCGCTGAAACAGCTGGCTTTTCTTGGCTTTGGTTTTGCCGCTGGCCGCGTCGATGGAAAGCGGTGTCAGTCCGGTCTCGCGCAGTTGCTGGCGTACCTGGCGGGCGCTGTCGCCTTCAAGCACGCCACGGCGCTCCTTACCGGTTGCATCCAGGGCTACGTATTCGAATGCGTCCAAGATTAGAACCCGTTTACTCGCATTCCCTAGCCCTCTTGAGTGACGCGAATGATTTCGTCGATGGTGGTGTCACCTTTGAGCACCCGTTTCATGCCATCCTGGCGAATACTGTCACTGAACTGTCGGGCGTGCTTGATCATCTCGATTTCACCGCTGCCCTTGTGGATGAGATTTCGCAGGGTTTCGTCGATGGTGATGAGCTCATAGATGCCGGTACGACCGCTGTAGCCGTGCTGATGGCACTTTTCACAGCCTTTCGGGGAGTAGAGGGTGACGTCATCCATATCGAAGGGCACATCCAGGAGGTCCAGCTCTTCCCGGGTTGCCTGGTAGGCTTCCTTGCAGTGGGGGCAAAGGGTTCGGACCAGACGCTGGGCCAGTACGCCCACCAGACTGGAAGAGAGCAGAAAGGGTTCGACGCCCATGTCACGTAGTCGGGAGATGCTGCCGATGGCAGTGTTTGTGTGCAGGCTCGACATCACCATATGACCGGTCAAACTCGCCTGGACAGCAATCTGGGCGGTCTCCAGATCGCGGATCTCACCGACCATCACCACGTCCGGGTCCTGGCGAAGAATGGCACGCAGTCCCCGGGCGAAGGTGAGATCCACCTTGTTGTTGACCTGGGTCTGGCCGATGCCGTCGAGATAATATTCGATGGGATCCTCAACGGTGACGATGTTTCGGCTCTGAGTGTTGAGGCGACTCAGGGAGGCGTACAGGGTCGTGGTTTTACCCGAACCCGTGGGGCCGGTCACCAGAAAGATCCCATGGGGACGCTTGATGATCCCTGGGTCGATCTGTTTCAGCAACTCCTTGTCCATCCCCAGATGTTCCAGGTCGAGGCGGCCGGCCTGTTTGTCGAGCAGTCGCAGTACCACCCGCTCACCATAGCTGGAGGGTAGGGTGGAGACACGCACATCCACGGGGCGGTTTCCCACCTTGAGTGAGATGCGCCCATCCTGGGGGATACGTTTTTCGGCGATATCCAGTTGCGCCATGACCTTGATTCTTGATACCAGAAAGGAGGCGACGTTCCGCGGTGGGGTCAGTACCTCACGTAACACGCCATCGACCCGGAAACGCACCACCAGGCGACTCTCATAGGGTTCGATATGGATGTCTGACGCCTTCTCTTTGATGGCTTCGGTGAACAGTGCATTGATCAGCCGGATAATCGGGGCGTCGTCATCGCTGTCGAGCAGGTCTTCGGGTTGGCTCAATGCTTGAGCGGCGTGGTCCAGGTCGATGTCATCGCCCATGGTTTCCATGATCTGGGTCGACTGCTTGCCGCTACCGGTCTCGTAGATCAACGACAGCTGTTTTTCAAGACTCTCTTCATCGATCTGTTGATAAACCAGAGGTTGTCCCATGAGGCGCCGTGTTTCACTCAGGGCGCTGAGGGAACTGCCGGGTTTATGCAGCAATTGCAGTTCCCCCGTCTGCGGTGCCCGCACCACCACCACACCGTGGCGTCGTGCAAAGTTGTAAGGCAGCAGCGGAGGTGGTGGGGGTTCCAGCATGCTCTCGCCGAGGAGTTCCGAGACGGCTTCCTCGGCGGTGGACAGCAGTTGAGAGGTCTCTACCATAGTACCGATGTCCGATCAGAGTTCCGATTCAGGGGCCGGGCCATCAAACGGGGGCGCGAGGGTGCCGAAGCGTGGCGGCAGCACTGGCGTCTCTTCGTCATCCATCAGGTTGATCCCATTCTGTTTCATCTTTAACTGCTCGGCCCGGAAGTAGTTGTATTTTTCACCGGCGATCTGGGTGTTGACGGCGGCGTCACGCAGCACGACCGGACGCAGGAATACCATCAGGTTGCGTTTAACCTTGGTGGTCGTGTTGGCTCGAAACAGGGCGCCTAGCAGGGGGATGTCACCCAGCAGTGGCACTTTGTCTTCCGTCTGTTGCAGATCCTCCTGCAACAGGCCGCCCAGTACAATGGTTTTGCCGTCTTCCACCATGACCACGGTCTTGATGGTGCGTTTTTTGGTGACGATGTCGCTGGCGCCAAGGCTGGCTGCCTTGTCGATACTGGAAATCTCCTGTTCGATTTCCAGTTGAATGGAGTTGCCTTCATTGATTTGCGGTTTGACTTTCAATGTCAGACCCACGTCCTCACGCTGAACGGTTTGGAATGGATTGACGCTGCTGCTGGTACCGCCGCTGTCGGTATAGGAACCGGTAACGAAGGGCACTTGCTGACCAATCACGATCTCCGCTTCCTGGTTATCCAGGGTGGTCAGGCTGGGTGTCGAGAGGATATTGCTCGAGGTGTCGCTCTCCAGGGCCTGAATCAACGCCGCGAAGTTGATCCTGTCGCTGTTGAATTTGCCCAGTCCGATGGAGGTTCCTGCGCCCAGGTTGATCGCACCATTGCTGAGATAGGAGCTGGCTACCTCGGTGATGGAGGGGGAACCCAGGTTGATGACGCCAACCGGGCCGGTACCGTCCGGGGTGCCGTCCACGACCCACTGAACACCGAGTTTTTTGGCCTTGTCATAGGATACTTCCGCGATGATCGCCTCAACCAACACCTGGGCGCGGCGTATGTCGAGTTTGCGAATAATAGCCTGCAGTGAGCGGAAGACGTCCGGGGGCGCGGTGATAATCAGGGCATTGGCGGCCTCGTCGGCCTGGATGTTGAAGGGTTGTTTGGGTTTGCCTTTAGGCATCCCACCGGGGGCGCCTGCGGAGG
>JARRNW010000262.1:0-5385 GCA_037384565.1 Candidatus Thiodiazotropha sp. | reverse complement strand
ATAAAGCTTGCGGATCTTGCGCTGTTGTGTGCTAACTGTCAACGTTAGAATCCACATTTTTGATGAAGGTAGAGAAAAATATTCGTGAAAATTGCGATTCTTCAGAGGATGTGTATTTTCCATTATACGAATGTATCTCAGAAGTTCACTTGACTATAAATAAAATTCCAATTTTTCCTACCAGCATATTTCTTGGCAGTAAAGATTATGAAACATACCATTATGACGACGCCCCCAGGTTTTTGAATTTCACAGAGATAATTCATTTCATTTCTTTAATGAATATATGGGAGATACATTCATCTTTGAGGGTTAATGTATGAAGAAATAGTGAATATGTGATCTATAGCATTTTGAACTTGACCTGACAGACCCGCCATCAAAAACGGTAACTGCCAGATCAAGTCAGAACTACTACAAATAATGTTCCCGCCACATGGGTCCGCCGGGTACATCTAGGTGACCGAGACCCGTTTATACCGAGCAAAGCGTCGCTTTGTCATCCTTCCTGATATATTGCCGCCCTATTTGAAGTATTGTTCAAAATAATGTAGCTTTCCTTCGTGCAACTCACCAATCCGAGTTATATATATGGAATTACGTTATAGATGGAGAAAATAATGAAGAAACTCTTTGCTTCGGTAGCGACGCTACTCGTTTTTTTGACTTTCCAGGCCTCTGCTGATGACTTCAAGGTTATTGATCTTGGCTTTCTGAAAATGCGTAACAGCAATGCTCCATGGATGCAAATCATTAACAATCAGACTGATTGGGAAGACTTTTATGAGACCCTATTGGAGAATAATGAAATCGGCAGACTCGACTACTGCGGGATAGGTCCAGTTGACGAAGACTACTGTGTTGAGCCACCGTCCATTCCCGTTGTTGATTTCGTATCCAACCAGGTTATTGTCGGGGGTGTTGGTTGGAGACCTTCGGGTGATAGGCTACTGGTCTCAAGTGTTCAAACCATACATGGCATTGTGCGTGACGAGCGGTTGATCAACGTCATCGATGTGATGTTGTCCGACCCCGGTGAGATAACGGTAGGCTTGGAGATATATGAAGATACCATGGTGGCAATCGAAATAGCGAAATCGGATCTGCCGCTCATTGCTAATTTGGAAAACGCGTTGATTAAGTACGACTGATTTACTGCTTAAATGCGCAGGAAACACCATCGTAGTTTCGAATATGTCCCGGAATAGCAACTTCGCATTTAGGTCTGAAAACCGATACGGTAGGTGTTTGCATCGGGAGGCGATGATCGTTTCGCCCAGGTAGCGAAAGAATCCGGTTTTAGCCTGCACGCAGGAGTCGAGGCACAGGCGAGGGAAAGGTCAAAGCTCCAACGCCTTTGTCGCTACATAACCAGACCCGCGGTATCAGAGAAACGGCTTTCACTGACGCCATCGGGGGATATCCGGTACGACGTGAATGGATGCACGAATGTCGCGGGCGCATGGATGCGCAGGAGCGACTCAGCTCAAAACGCCCAACAGCAAACACCGGGTAGCTGTGACCCCGGGCAAACGCGGCAAAGGCCGGCCCCGAAAGGAAAACGAAGACAAAACACCCGAACAGCGCCGCCAGGCCATGACTTGGGCACAACGCCTGAAACGGGTATTCAATATTGACGTCTCGGTCTGCCCAACGTGTGGCGGTGAAGCCAGGGTGATCGCCAGCATCGAGGGGCAGCCGATCATTGACAATGATTCCATCCTTAGGTCCGTAAACGGTACATCCATGCACCACTTCTCTGAAACACCTCATGAAGAAAGGCAGATTACCGCCACCACCTGAGTCGCTGTCGGTGTTGTTCCAGTAGACAGGATGGCAGGAAGTGGTGTAGCCCTCTCGCGTGATCTCCTGCAGCTGTACCTGATAGGAGACGGCATTTTCTACGGGTTGCCAACAGATGACATCATCGGTCAGTGTGGCGGATACGGCTTCCCGGTCGGGCCAGTCGAGGCTTTCGTTATAGAGTTTCTCGGTGAGCTTGGGGTGGGCACTGCCGATGAGGGTGAAGTCGTTACTATCGGGTTTGTCGGACCAGGCCGTGGTGTGGATCCTGTTCAGGCGCCACTCGCCGGCAGCCAGTTCAAAAGTGAACCGGCCCTCATCATCGGTAGTCACCTCTTCCGAGAGGTACCGATCATTGAAGACGCCCGTTAAGGTGACCCCGACGGCAGGCGCGCCGTTGTAATCGATGTGACCAGCGATATAGGCGTCACCCTTGGGCAGTGGTGACAGATTCTCCTCTGGCGTTCAGCGGAAACTGTAGCGCACGTTGTGCCAGAAGTGAGTGATGTGGCTAGACTATACCGGACACCGAATTTGTCGAAAAAGCTTGAACTCGACGTGGGCATACGGTCTAGTGAAAAGTTCACATAATCGGAGAGCAACGCTTATGGGAGAGCGCGAGAATAAAAGGGAGGAGCAGGGGCAGGCAGAGCGAATGCTGGTCGTCGGTATCGGCGCCTCCGTAGGCGGCCTGGAGGCGCTGAAACGCTTCTTTGACCACCTTGCCCGAGAAGACCGGTATTGCCTACGTGGTGATGATGCATCTCGAGCCCGTTCCAAAGCGTCGGGTATTGACCACCACCTGGTCAAGCCGGTGGACACGCAGCTGATCCGTGAGCTGCTGGAGCAAGCGCTACCCGACAACGGGCTCTCTGAGGTCAAGGATGGCGAAAGGTGAGTCGGGGAATCATCCAATGATGTGCATGACGGCCAAAGATCGCGCGCGCCATCCCCTGGGCCTGCTGTCGCTGGGGATCATTCTGCTGACGGTCTGTTGCCACGCCGCCTTCGGCGCCCCGATCCGCGCCGCCAGCGAACTCGACTATCCGCCTTTCGCCCTGGTCACCGAGGACGGCCGGGCGGACGGCTTCGCGGTGCAGTTGATGCGCGCCGCCGCGACCGTCATGGGCCGGGAGGTGAACTTCCGTGTCGGTGCCTGGCACCGCATCAAACAGGATCTGGCCGCAGGTCGCCTGGATGCCCTGCCGCTGGTGGCCCGCACGGCGGAGCGGGAAAAGGTCTTCGATTTCACCTTTCCTTACCTGAGCATGCATGGCGCCATCGTGGTCCGGCGGGGTGACCGGCGGATTCAGGGAGTGCAGGACCTGGCGGACAGGCGGGTACTGGTGATGCGGGGGGACATCGCCGAGGAGTATGTCCGCGAGAATGGATTGAGCGACCACCTGATCACCTCCGTGAGCCTGGAGGGGGCGCTGCGCCTGCTGGCCGATGGTCAGGGCGACGCCATGGTGGTACAGGGACTGGCCGGGCGCAAGCTGATTCGGGAGCTGCAGCTGCCGTTGGATATCGTCGGCGACCCCTTGCCCCACTTCCAGGACTTCTGCTTCGCCGTGCGTGCCGGTGACGAAGCATTGCTGGCGGATCTCAACGAGGGGCTGGCCCTGGTGATCGCTGACGGCACTTTCCAGCGTTTGCGCGCCGAATGGCTGGGCCCCCTGACGGAGCCGCCCCCCCTGCCCTGGGCACAGATCGTCGGCGTTGCCGCCATCACCCTGCTGCTGGCGCTGGCCATCGGCTGGCTCTGGCAACGCACCCTGGTACAGCAGGTCAACCGCCGCACCCAACAGCTCAATGCGGCCAATCGACAGCTGACCGAGGAGGTCTACGAGCGGGAGGCGGTGGAAGCCGATCTGCAGCGTTACAAGGGGCAGCTGGAGTCCCAGGTGGCGGCGCGCACCGCCGAACTCGGGGAGCGCACCGAGCGTTACGAACTGGTGCTGGCCGGCGCCCAGGACGCCATCTGGGACTGGGACGTGAAGGCCCATCGGGTGCACTTCTCGGCGCAATGGAAGGCCCTGCGAGGTCTCGGTGAAGAGGAGGTCAGTGACAGCGAGAAGGAGTGGAGCGATTGCATCCATCCGGATGATTGGCCGCGGGTGCGGGCGGCGCTCGAGGCCCACTTCAATGGTGAGACCCCGTATTTCGCCGAGGAGTACCGCATCCGCCGCGCGGACGGCAGCTGGATCTGGGTCTTCGATCGGGGGCTGGCCCAGCGGGACAGCCAGGGCGATGTGGTGCGCATGGCCGGTTCCGAGCACGACATCACCGAACGGCGACAGGCTGAGGCGGCCCTGCAGGCCAAGGAGCAGTACTACCGGCTGTTGGTCGAACAGGCGGTGGACGGGATTTTCGTCAGTGATAGCGAGGGTCGCTGTCTCGATGCCAATACCGCCGGCGCCCAGATGCTGGGCTATGCCCGGGAGGAGATTCTCGGAATACGGATCGCAGACCTCCTCGATCCCGGCGAAGTGCCGCGTATCGCAGGTGAGATCGAACGCCTGGAGGGCGGCGACATCGTGCGCAGCGAATGGTTGTTCAAGCGCAAGGACGGCAGCCGGTTTCCCGGCGAGGCCGTGTCACGGCAGCTGCCGGACGGCAGACTGCAGGCCTTCGTGCGCGATGTCACCGAACGCCATAAGACTGAGGAGGCGCTGCGTCGGGCAGACCGGCAGAAGGATGAATTCATCGCCCTGCTGGCCCACGAACTGCGCAATCCCCTGGCGCCGATCCGCAACGCGGTGGAGATCTTCAAACTGAGCGAATCCCTCGACCCGCCCATGCGCAAAGCCTGCGAAATGATCGACCGACAGGTGACCTACCTGGTTCGGCTGATCGACGATCTGCTGGATGTCAGCCGCGTTACCCGCGGTAAACTCAACCTGAAACGGGAACGTGTTGAAATCGGCGAACTGCTGCGCCAGGTGGAGACGGTCATGCGTCCAAAGCTGGAGGCATCGGGTCATGCATTTCACGTCGCGTTGCCGGACGAGGCTTACTACCTGGACGCCGATCCGGTGCGTCTCTCCCAGGTATTCGTCAATCTGCTCAACAATGCCGACAAGTACACCCCCGGGGATGGACGGATCGACATGCGCGCGGATCATGAAGACAGCACAGTCGAAGTGCGTATCAGCGACACCGGCATCGGCTTTTCGCCTGAAAACATGGATCGCATGTTCGAACCCTTCACCCAGATTCATACCGGCCTCGATACCGGTGCCGGTGGGCTGGGTGTGGGCCTCGCACTTGCCAACCGCTTGGTCGAACTCCACGAGGGCCGTATCTTCGCCCTCAGCGACGGCCCGGGCCGGGGCAGCGAGTTCATCGTGCAACTGCCGGTGGAAACGACCGAGACATTGCCGAAACCCGCGACCGAACCCCCCGATGCCGCAACGCACATCCCGTCCCGTTCCATCCTCCTGGTCGACGACGACCCCGACATCCTCGACTCCCTCGCCCTGCTGCTGCGCATCAACGGCCACCGGGTGGAGACCGCCAGCAACGGACTGGAAGCGGTGGAAACCGCGGAGCGTCTGCGTCCGGAGGCTATCCTGCTCGATG
>JARRNW010000261.1:0-5403 GCA_037384565.1 Candidatus Thiodiazotropha sp. | reverse complement strand
TTTTGCATCATTGTAGGGCGTTTTGATCTGAGTCTGTGGGTTATACCTGATCTATTTACTATGCTTTAATGCAGTGCACAAAAACTCTGTCCGCCTCAAAGTAAGGCAGTGCCAGCAAATGACCTCCGGGAATGCCTCCTGGAGGTGCGAAAAGATCGAATACCGAGGAGACGACCACAATGTCCCGACCATCATCGAGCCTACGTCACCCAACACAGGAGATTCGCATTACCGGCCCCAGCAAAGCGGAATTTCAAACGCTGCTTACCCCAGAAGCCTTGCATTTCGTCGCTGAGATGGAGCGCCAGTTCGGCCCGATACGACGCGAACTGCTGGAGCAACGTAGACTCCGCCAACAGCGATTCAATGCCGGGGAAAAACCTCGCTTCCTGGATGGGACCACCGGCATCCGTCAGTCCGAGTGGCGGGTACGACCGGCTCCCGCGGATCTGCAGGATCGACGGGTGGAGATCACCGGACCTGTGGATGCCAAGATGATGATCAATGCCCTGAATTCCGGCGCCTGCTGTTTCATGGCAGACCTGGAGGATGCCCATTCTCCGAATTGGGCGGCAACCCTGGAGGGGCAGATCAACCTGCGCGAGGCGATTAATCGCACACTGTCCTACACCTCGCCCCAGGGAAAGGAGTATCGGCTGAATGAAACACTGGCCACTCTTATTATCCGGCCTCGGGGTTGGCACCTCGATGAAAAGCACATGCTGGTTGATGGACAACGGGTTAGCGCCAGCTTATTCGACTTCGGACTGTATCTGTTCCATAACGCTCAATCACTTCTGAAACAGGGCAGCGGCCCCTATTTCTACCTACCGAAGCTGGAGAGCTACCAGGAAGCCCGTTTGTGGCGTGAGGTGTTCTTCTGGGCGGAAGAACAGCTGGGTCTGGCACGGGGCACCATCCGCTGCACAGTGTTGATCGAGACCCTCACCGCAGCCTTCGAAATGGATGAGATCCTGTATGAACTGCGGGACTCGATCTGCGGGCTCAACTGCGGTCGTTGGGACTATATCTTCAGCTTTATCAAGTGCTTTCATGGGGATCCTGACTCTGTTTTGCCCGATCGCAGTCAGGTCTCCATGAACGTGCCTTTCCTGCAGGCCTATTCGAAGCTGCTGATCAATACCTGCCATCGCCGCGGCGCCCATGCCATGGGTGGCATGGCGGCGCAGATACCGATTCGAGACGATCCACAAGCCGATGCCGAAGCAAAGGAGAAGGTGCGGCTGGACAAGGAGCGAGAAGCCAAGAATGGCCATGACGGCACCTGGGTGGCGCATCCCGGACTGGTGTCCGTTGCCATGTCGGTGTTTGACCGTTACATGCCCAACTCCCATCAGCAGCACCGTTATGATCCCGATCTAAGGATTCGCCCCAGCGATCTTCTTCAGGTTCCCCGGGGTGAGATCACAGAGACAGGAATGCGTAACAACATCAGTGCCGCGGTCCGCTACATGGCAGCCTGGCTTAGTGGTCGCGGTGCGGTACCGATCCATCACCTGATGGAGGATGCCGCAACGGCGGAGATTGCCCGCTCCCAGATCTGGCAATGGATTCGCTCTCCCAAAGGTGTCTTGCAAAACGGCGTTGAGGTGACCTACCGGCTGTTCGATCAGATGCTGGAGGATGAACTGATACAGATTCGCAAAGAGTTTGGAGAGCTTGCCTATGAGTCGGGCAACTACGAGCAGGCCGCGGACCTGCTGCGACAAATCCTGGCCGAGGATGAATTCGTGGCCTTTCTGACCCTTTCTGCCTACGAAGCACTCAACTGAGTGATACCACAAAAGCGACGGAGAAGATGATGACAAGACAACAACAGATTGACGCCCTGAATCGGGATTGGGCGGAAAACCCCCGTTGGACAGACGTACAGCGTGGCTACACTGCCGAGGACGTGGTGCGTCTACGCGGTTCCGTGCAACCTGAATATACCTATGCGCAGCGTGGCGCGGAGAAGCTCTGGAGGCTGATTCATGGTGAGGCGAAGAAGGGCTATGTGAACTGCATGGGCGCCATCACGGGTGGTCAGGCCATGCAACAGGCGAAGGCTGGTATCGAGGCCATCTATCTGTCCGGTTGGCAGGTGGCCGCCGACGGCAATACCTCGGAAACCATGTACCCGGATCAGTCCCTGTATGCCTATGATTCAGTGCCTACCATGGTTCGCAGGATCAATAACGCCTTCAAGCGTGCTGACGAGATTCAGTGGTCCCGTGGCCTGGAGCCGGGTGCCGAAGGGTATACAGACTATTTTCTTCCCATCGTGGCTGATGCCGAGGCTGGTTTCGGCGGGGTTCTTAACGCCTTCGAACTGATGAAGAACATGATTGCCGCAGGGGCTTCGGGTGTGCACTTCGAGGATCAACTGGCAGCGGTAAAAAAGTGTGGTCATATGGGCGGTAAGGTTCTGGTCCCCACCCAGGAAGCGGTGCAGAAACTCATCGCCGCAAGGCTGGCGGCGGATGTAATGGGGGTTCCCACCCTGGTGTTGGCGCGTACCGATTCCGAAGCTGCGAATCTACTGACGGCCGATGTGGATGAAAATGACCGTCCTTTCCTGACCGGAGAGCGTACCAGCGAGGGCTTCTATCGGGTGAAAAACGGTCTCGAACAGGCCATCTCGCGGGGTATTGCCTATGCGCCCTATGCGGATCTGGTGTGGTGTGAGACGGGGACCCCGGATCTGGGGTTCGCCCGGGAGTTTGCGCAAGCCGTATTGGCCGAAAATCCGAATAAACTGCTTGCCTATAACTGTTCACCATCATTCAATTGGAAAAAGAACCTGGATGACATCACCATTGCGAATTTCCAGGATGAACTCTCGAAGATGGGTTACAAATACCAGTTCATCACCCTGGCGGGCATTCACAATATGTGGTTCAACATGTTCGATCTGGCTTACGACTATGCCCGTGGCAAGGGTATGAAACACTATGTAGAAAAGGTGCAACAGCCCGAATTCGCGGCACGGGAGCGGGGATATACCTTTGTTTCACATCAACAGGAAGTGGGTGCGGGTTACTTTGATGACGTCACCACCGTGATCCAGGGAGGTGTCTCTTCGGTCACCGCCTTGACCGGTTCCACCGAAGAGGCTCAGTTCGATAGCGCTGCCGGGATGTAGGCTTTTATTGAGTATTGATTTCTGCCCTTTGGCCGTGCCGAAGCACGGCCTTTTTCCTTACGTAATAAATTCGGCGACTAAAATAAATGAAGATCTGGGTAATCGGCCTGAACACGTACCAATAAAGGAGTGGTATCGATGAGTCTGAGCGAAAATGAACTGAAAACAGCGGATCTCTATGATGTACACGAAGAGGCGCTGCAGGTTTGCGAGCCAGGTTTGAATCACTATGGCGGACATCATGCTTTTCACGGTCCTGTGGCCACCGTGAAGTGTTTCGAGGACAACTCACTGGTCAGGGACCAGTTGGAGCAACCCGGATCGGGTCGGGTGCTGGTGGTGGATGGCGGCGCTTCCCTGCGGTGTGCCCTGTTGGGTGATGTGTTGGCGCAACTGGCTGTCGATAACGGTTGGGCAGGGGTGGTGGTAAACGGCTGCATTCGAGATTCCAAGGAGATGGCGCAGATGCCGCTTGGGATCATGGCCTTGGCCACCCATCCCAGAAAAAGTGTAAAAAAAGGCACTGGAGAGGTGGGGGGAAGCCTGAATTTCTTCGCGGTCGACTTCCATCCCGGTGAATGGCTCTACGCCGATGAAGATGGCGTTGTCGTCTTGGATAAACCTGCGGTATAAGAAAATGCCCTTATGAATCCAAGTTTCGACGCTCAAGGCCCGTACCTGGGGAAACTTAACTATATGGTTCGGATTGTCTGGGAAAGAGACCGAAAACCCATCCTCGGACGTTTGATATGATTGCCGCATCCCTGCGGCTGACGCTTTCCCAGAGACTGGGTCCTTGCTTTAACGGTTCTGATAACTAACTCATCTCGCGGAGATGCAGTTCAACGGAATTCCGATCAACTCGATCGGGCTGATCCGGATCATGCCGTCATTTCCGTAATTGAGATTGTCTCTACCCCGACCCCCGTTCAGGTCATCACAACCAGGACCGCCCACCAGGGTGTCACGTCCTTTGTCGCCACGAATCGTGTCATTACCCCATCCACCAAGAAGGTAGTCATTGCCTTTTCCGCCATGGATTCGGTCGTTACCAGAGCCCCCATCAACGTAGTCATTCCCTTTGCCACCGTCGATGATGTCGTTTCCGAACATGCCGTAAATACGGTCGTTTCCTTTGCCGCCGCTGATGTTGTCATTACCGAATCCGCCGAACAGGGTGTCACTGCCCTTATCTCCGCGGATCACATCGTTTCCAAAACCGCCATCAATGGTGTCATTTCCCTTTCCGCCACTGATGTGGTCATTGCCGAACCCGCCGTAGATACGGTCGTTGCCTTTACCGCCGCTGATGCTGTCGTTGCCGCAACCGCCGAAGATGGTGTCATTGCCTTTGCCACCCTGAATGTTGTCGTTACCGCCGCCGCCATAGATGGTGTCGTTGCCCTTGCCGCCAATCAGGGTATCGTTTCCGCAACCACCGTAGATGGTGTCATTGCCTTTTCCACCATCGATGGTGATATGGGTTTCGGGGCCATAGAGTTGATGTCCGGACATGGTGATGGTGTCATTGCCTTTGCCACCCTTGATGACCAGGTTCTTGGCTTCCTGGGCGGTGAAGTTGTACTCTTCCTTGCCATTGACGGTGACCTTGACCGAGCCGTCGCAATTCTGATGGACATGGATTTTGTCATCACCACCACGGGCATCCAGAACCGTTTTGTTAGAGAGTCTGTGGCCGAATATTTTCCGCCCATGATCGACCACTGTCGAATTCTTATTGAAGTGAAAATGATTTAAAAAGCCCATTATTTTCTCCTTGTATTCCAAGTCATTTCTTGCGAGATGACCCTTATTGACACTTAGTATGCTATCTAATTAAACAACTGATAAGTCAATGAAAACAGATGGGAATCTCCCTAGCTAGGGTTAACCCTGATGGATTTGACGGGCAGGATCCTTTCAGGAAGACACAGGGTGCACTAGTGTCGTGTCCTACACTAGAGACTGGTGCCGGGTGTGACGATCTTCATCCCATGAATCACAATGTCTGGGTAGAGCGGGGAGTCGATACGCGCTAATGAGAACACCAGGGTGGAGTCGACCGGTGCTTCAACAGCTGCCTCTTGGGCGACCAATTGGGTACCCGCGATATCCAGGCGACTATTGTAAGTCTCGATGGCAATACGGCCTTCGATATGGCCGGCGGTGATGGTGACCGTGGCGTTGTGTACGGTCAGGGCGGTATCCAGGGAGATGATCCTGCTATTGCGCAAAGTGACGCTGGAGTCGATCACGAC
>JARRNW010000260.1:0-13026 GCA_037384565.1 Candidatus Thiodiazotropha sp. | reverse complement strand
ACCACTAGAGCTGCATCAAGTATCAGTGTGACTTTGACCCGACCCAATTCAAGATATGACTGTAGGGTGCGTACCAGCTCTAGAATTGCCAGGATTATCACTACATCAATGATGATCTTTTCTGCCTCGTGCCCCCATTCTCCTGTGATAGCAAACCAAAGATGTTTGCATAGACTGAATATGCCCGTAGCAAGCCACAGGCTCATACTTATCATCAATAGACCTATTAGTATTCTCACTATCAAACCATAGAAGTCTGGGCTGAGAATGAGCGATATATATGATGGGATTTGTATTCTGCTGTTTTCCATAAAGAGTTATCCATGCAATTTTAAGAATGCAATGTTCCACCCATACGGTTACAGTAATATGACAGGTCAGAGAAGTTTGTGATTGGTTTGAGATTAAGCTCAGTACAAAAAGTATGGCTCATCGTTTGTGTAGGGAGTGACCTCTGTTTCTATTATGAAATCTACCTCTTTGGTCTTAAAGCAATTGATATTTAAATGGGCAAAGAGTATCTCATCAAACCAACCTCATTTAGAAGTATTGGTGGTATAAGAGAAAGAAGATCCTATTAATCTGCTAAGCTTATTAAGTTATAATTCTCGGATATTTGTATGTCATTGAATTAGATATGTATTTACTGCATTTTGATGGTGGGATTTTCCAAATTGTATTTATTTTTTATTGACTCGGGATGACATCTGGTGTAAGTCATGTCATAATGCAGGGTTTATCCACCCAGGTAGAACCAATATCCCATTTAATTATCCCAAGGAGAACATGTGACTGATACCGAAGTAGAACTACAACTCAAAGTTTGGAAAGATGTTGCGGTTAGTAAACAGATGTTAATGATGGCAGCGACCGATGCCCTGAAGCTAGATAAAAACTGCACTCCAGAAGAGCTTAAGCTAGCACTCGAAGCAACTATCAAGCGCTCTACAGAAGCTGAGCTTGAGGTGGTTCGTGCCAAGGAGCAGACCAAGCTTTCGGTTGATTCCGTAGAACAGAAGTTGGCAGATAGCCAAAAATCCCTGAAAACTGTTGAAGCCGCTCTTGCCGAGGCGCAAGCGAATGTGCAGCAGCTTCAGCAGCAGCTGATCACTGAGCGCGCCAACCATGCGCAGCAACTGAAAAAGCTTAAGGAGCAACTGGCAGAGAAGGAGCGCGCTATCAAGGTTATAAGCACGACCCTGTCTGATACGCCAGAAAATGTTGTGAAGAAGCTAAAGGGACTAAAAAAGCAGAAGATGGATGAGTCTGATGCGCGCAAAAAAGCTGAAGAGGCCCTCTCCAGCTTGCGCAAGGAAAAGCAGAAACTTGAGCAAAGCTTGAAGGAACTGCAAAAGGCGCAGGAGGCGCAGGAGGCGTCTGAGGAAGAGATTGCTGCGTAATATAGCGATTCAGTCTCTACTCACACATTTTGTGCAAAGCATGGCGTGATAGAAAAAGGGGATGGAGTGAGCCATCCCTTTTTTTATTTGAAACTGTGGCGTATTCAGCCCCCCCTGCCACTCGTTATTGTCCTCTTATTGGAAACACACTATTGGCACATGATCGAAAATTATGATGCGGTTCGTACCTCACCACATCCTTCTATGAGGACTCGTTTGTCAAGCCCGGTATACCCGGATTAGTTCTCTGGTGGATCTTGTTCTGTCATAACATTCACTCCAGTCGTTCAGTTCAGAGCAGGTTAGTTAGCCATACTGCTTTGTTGTCTCGGTTCTATCGCGCGATCAGGGCATTTTGCCTGATACCGCCTTCTATCCGTTCCGGCCTCTTTAGCCGATAACCCTATACCTTATTCGCCTCTGGCGATTGTGTGAACCGATGAAGAAGCGCCCCATCTACGAAGGTCGGGTCCTTTCATTTGGGCCCCTGGATGTGGGCGGGCACCTCTAACAACGTGCTCACTTACTTGCTCGATTTTTCCTGTCTCTCATCAGTGATTAGATTCGTTTCAGCACGGCACCTTCAGGTACCACACCATCCTCCAGAAAATGCCATAAGTCGATCAACAAATGACGCGCTACTCCTACGATGCCTATCTTGCGCATCCGCTTGCTCCCTTGGGCAAAGCGTCGCCTGAACCACAAGCTCCATTTGCTTGTAGGCTGAAGCCTTACCCAGAGCCAGGCCAACTCGATCGCCAAACTCCTGACTCGCGGATTGCCCTCATGGCTGATCCCTTGCTCTCGTTCACTCTGTCCGCTGTTATAGGGAGTGCCCACCAATCCTGATAAGGCTCCGATCTGCTTGCGGTTTTTAAAGGCACGCCAGCCATAAAACTCCGTTACTAAACGCCAACTGATCACCGGCCCCAAACTTCTCAAGCTGAGCAAACGCCGTATCTGCTCGTAGACCTTTCCCTCGCCTTTTTCTATCAGACGATCACGTTCATGCTCCAGCTCTTGGCGTTGTTGTTCCACCAACAACATCCGCTCGTTCTCCTGATGCAGTTCACTTTGAACAAGAATCGGGAGAGCTTTGCCTGACCAGTCCTGCAGTTGTGAGACCCTCCGATCCCAACCCGGCCCTCCTACCTGCTTGAGTCTCAATCCGTATCGAATCAGCACAGACTGCATCCGATTCCGATGTTGAATCTGCTCCTTCTTTAGTCGACTAAGCATGCGATCCAAGCGCATCTCTGCTTCTGCTGCTTCACTGGGGACATTCACCACCTGTAATTCGTCACGTTCTCCTTGCGTATAGTGGATCAGTTGGATGTAGAGCGAATCAAGGTCCAAACGATCCGTCTTGCGATGTTTGCCTTGCTGATTCACCTTAATGCTCGTGGAGGTGACCTCCAGGTTGTGGATGCCCTGGGCACATAACGCCCGGTGTAACCAGTGACCATCTCGACCCGCTTCAAAACAACTCACTACCAATGCATCAGATGGTAACTTTAGTTTCTCCTTGCTTAACCTAATCTCTGACAGAAGACTCACCATGTCCCGTACCTCAATGGTTCGATAACGACGGTGTTCTCCGTCTCCAAACAGCAAATGCCACTTCTGTACTCCCAACTCAATTGCTAGGTACAAAACGGCTAGTGTAGATGCCATACTTTCAAATAGGGGTGTTTGGGTCGATTTCATCGCTAAGCCCTCCTTTTAGGGTGGTTATATCTATAGGCTTAGACCAAACGCCCCCTCTTACATAGTATCTACGAATATGCTCATACCGCATGTTACGAGTTGTTATTTAGCAGCCTCCTCAAGCACGGAGATCTTCTCACGACAACGCGCCTCGGTGAGCTTCAGCAACTGCCCGACCCGCTCCGCCAGATAGGTCAGGGTCGATTCGTCGATTGCGTAACGATCATCATACCGGGCACCGATATACGCATACTCCAGCGCGGTGAAGGCATCACGCTGGAATTCGTCGTCGGAAGGGAAGTTATTGGCAAAAGAGGGATCAACCTCCTCCACCATGCGGCCAAGTAGCGCCAGGTAATGCTCATCCGGAATATATGCCGTAAAAACCAGCAGCAGGGTCTTGTAACAGGCCTCGGCGGTTTGATGAAGATTAAATGCTGACAACTCCAACCAGCCATTATTGAGATTGTGCTGGTGGTTTTCGTGGAATTGTTCGGCCCGTTGATACCAGTGATTGAAATTACGACTAGTGATCTCCAGTCGTTCCTGAACCGACAACGGTTTAGGTTCCGCAAGGGTGAACTGCTCTGAATCGTAGAGCATCCTCCCTTCCCCCACCACATCAGCAAAGAAATACTGCCCCATCTCCAGCTTGCGGTTTACAAAATCGATTTCGTGATAGATGAAACGCGGCGTCGCCGAAAGCCCCGCCTCTGCGCATGACCAGGATATCGTAGTCCGACACATGCCCCGACTTCCGATCCGGCGCCAAATCCTTCGCCTCCTTCCAACCACCACGGGCGTAAGAACCGAAGAGGATAACCATCTCCACCCCCGGACAACGCTCACACACAATCCCGACAACCTGTTTCAGGTCGTCCTGCTTGTTTTTCGGAAGGTGAGTCAGGTCGTTGTCCATTTCCCTATGGTACCAATTACAGATAATTCAACCATACCGGCTAGAGTACTTTTTTCAAGCAACCTGAATTAGGGATCTAAGCCCTCCGCCTGCGCGGGGGCAGGCTTATGGCCGAAACCCGTCCCTTAGCGGGGATCGGTTCATGAGAGCCCGCTCCGGCCACTCCGGACGCGCCAACTATCTGTTACTAGATCGAACACGCTCACATTTGTGAAACGAAACACGGGACAAACTGGACAGCCATAACAAAGACCTTGTGAAAGCACTACCATTTGAAATATCAATCTGATTTTGTGTGACTTTAGACTATCCCAAACGGTGTCCCGATATCTCTGGCCTTTAAACTGGCCTTCAAAGCGGACATAATTCACCCATACCCAGCACATCAAAACTCATAACATATTGATTATTTGATATATACTTCTTTAAACATCCGGACAATGTAGTGGCCATAAATGCGGATATTAAAATGATCCAAGACCGGGGAGAAGCGGTTTCCCTCATGGAACCAATGAGAATTTCAGAGAGTTCACGTCATCGTACATTGCTTTCTGATTTAGCGGTTGAGCTGGCCGCCCACTCGGCTGGATTTCGCAGGAGTTTGCCGGAGGGGGTTTCAAGGGCCTTGGCTGACCTGGTCCGCTCGATGAACTGCTACTACAGCAATTTGATTGAGGGGCACGACACCCATCCGATCGACATCGAACGCGCCCTCAACAACGACTACAGCACGAATAGCGAACAGCGCAATCTACAGCTTGAAGCCAAAGCCCACATCGCCGTCCAGCGCTGGATCGATGACGGCGGTCTGGCTGGCCGTGCTGTGACCCTCGATGGCATCTCCGAAATCCACAGGCGCTTTTGCGAACTGCTACCCGATGAGCTCCTTTGGGTAGAAAACCCCGATACAGGAGAAAAACTGCAGGTTATCCCCGGCGCTCTCCGCGAGCGTGAAGTCGGAGTTGGCAGGCATATACCCATCAGTCCTGGTGCGCTTCCTCGCTTCCTGGACAAATTTTCACAGACATATCGAAACTTGGGAAAATCAGAAGCCATCATTTCAGCGGCCGCTTCCCATCATCGACTGCTCTGGATACACCCGTTTATCGACGGTAATGGGCGGGTTGCACGCCTGATGTCCCACGCCATATTGCTTGAATCACTTGATACCGGCGGCATCTGGTCTATCGCAAGGGGCCTTGCACGGAATGTTCGCACCTACAAACACCATCTAGCCGAGTGTGATCTGGCTCGACGTAATGATCTCGACGGTAGAGGCCACCTCAGTGAAGAAGCATTGGCGTCCTTTACCCGCTTTTTCCTTGAAACCTGTCTCGATCAGGTTAAATTCATGGAAGAGTTGATCCAACCGAACCGGCTTCATCAGCGTATTCAACTGTGGACCGAAGAGGAAGTCCGTGCGGATGCTTTGCCACAACAAGCATGGCGCGTTCTGGAAGCCATACTCTATCGGGGAGAGTTACCCCGTAGCGAAGTACCACAGCTGCTTGGCACGAGCGATCGCCACGCTCGCCGTGTTGTAGCTTCATTGGCAGAGCATCGCGTTATCGTTTCGGACAGCACTCGCGCCCCTTTACGACTCGCCTTTCCCGCTAAATTGGCATATCGCTGGATGCCTGGCTTATTTCCTGAGCAGTGACTATGCACTACTCTTAAATCCAGTGAATACACCCTCCCGGTGCATGGGCTGATCTTTCTCAGATTTGCCGACAACAAATGCAGTCGCGCCATAAACGCCACTACCCGGAGGTTCGAATAGCTTAAAACTCGAGGTGTGGATTCACCCATTCACCCATAATTTGTCCTCAAACACCCATCTTTCACCCATAAACATGAATCTCTATATTATTGATATGTAAGGACTTATTGATTTTCTGGGTTTATTTGATTGAAGCCCCTTGAGCAATTGCGTAGTGGCAGGTCTAGCTATCCTGGTTATTTTGTCTAACTGCGGCTGAATCAGGTCTAAGATTAGTCAGGGAATTCAATCTTTCCGCCTTTCAGTGGCCGGCCGTTGTGCATGCCGATCGGGTCAGTTAAAGATAAGTTATGCCCATCCCGCAGGTATCAATAAAACTGGAGTCTATTTACCGCAACCTCATGCCGGACGCCGCTACTGACATCCATCATGTGCAGGAAATGTTGGAGCATGCTAACTCTTTAAAAATAACATAGATATTGCACAATAACATTGGCGGTGTTATTGTGCATTTTATAAGTTATTATCTGAGTGTTCCCGCTATGGCTTCAGGCCGCTTACTCATCGAAGCCAAACAGTACCTGCAAGGTATTCTTGGCAATGACGCTTGTAGCGATGACTGGGCCAAACCTTGGTCTGAGGTCGGCCAACTACCTTTTTTTCTGCAGACACCCTACACCTATTTCCAGGTTAAGTTGTTCGGGCAGCCCTGCCTGCTGATGCTGGCCCGTGACCAAGAGGGAGAAACCCCAGCGGTGGTGCGTAAGCATTGGCAGGCAGTGAGCAAGCTATTCAATGGCAATGTGATCTATATGGTCGCAGCAGTCAGTTCTTACAATCGCAAACGGTTGATAGAGCATCGAGTACCGTTCCTGGTGCCAGGCAACCAGCTTTTCCTGCCCGCGCTGGGTGTGGATTTACGAGAGTATTTCAAGCCCGGTAGACAGGCTGAGATATCTCATCTCAGCTCTCCAGCGCAGGTGGTGGTGCTACGAGAGATCCTGAACCATGACTGTTCTGGCATGCCAGCTAAGGATTTGGCTCAAATGCTGGGTTACAGCTCAATGACGATCACCCGAGCCATTAATGAGCTGACTAGCCGTCAATTAGCTATGGCTGAGAAAGTGGGTCGCGAAAAACACCTGCGTTTTCCAGCTAGTGGCCGTTCTTTATGGGATGCTGCAAAGTCTGTGTTGCAAAGCCCAGTGACAAAGCGTGTCTGGGTCGTCCAGCGAAACCAGAAAACATGGAAAGCCAATTTCACGGGACGAATGACCGGAGAATCTGCTTTGGCTCATTACACAGATTTAGCCGATACCCATATCAGCCAGTGGGCCATCACTTCTGATACATGGTCTGCCTTGGCAAAGAGTAAGGATATGCAGATATTGGCAAGCCAGCCCTCGGATGAAACTAGCCATTTACGGAAAGATCGGGAAGTTATAGAGCTGGAGCTGTGGGCTTACAATTCGGATGTTATTACGGCCAATAAGTCTTGGGTTGACCCACTTTCTCTCTGGCTGAGCTTTGAGACAAACACGGATGAACGAATAGAAATAGCGCGTGAATCTTTATTGGAACAGGTATGGAGCACATTGTCATGGTAAAAGGCCTCGACGTTTTCAGGGATCACTTTAAGGATTATCAAGGCAGCTATGTATTGATTGGCGGCGTCGCCTGCTATTTGGTTATGGAAGAGGCCGGCGTGGATTTCAGAGCCACCAAGGACTTGGACATTGTGTTGTGTACAGAAGCTTTGGATTCAGCCTTCATTGCTCACTTCTGGAAATTTATCAAAGCAGGTGGCTATCAAAATCAGCAGAAAAGTACGGGGGATAAACAGTTCTACCGGTTTGATAAACCTACAACTGAAGGATACCCATTTATGCTGGAGCTATTCTCCAGAGCGCCGGATCAATTGGACACATCAGATGGCGCACAGCTGACGCCCATTCCCGCCGATGAAGAAATATCGAGTCTGTCAGCGATTTTATTGGACGAAGACTACTATCCATGTATCCAGAAAGGCAAAAGCATGATCGGTGATGTGCCAGTATTGGGCGCGGAGTTTATATTACCGTTTAAGGCCAAGGCTTGGCTTGATCTGACCCAGCGTAAACAAGAAGGACAGGCTGTAGACAGCAAGGTCATTAAAAAACATCGCAATGATGTCTTTCGGTTGTCGGTTTTGCTCGCCCCCAACCAACGAGTCGAGTTGCCGGAGTCTATCATGTTGGATATGGAACAGTTCCTCTTAGCCATGATTAGCGAAGAAGGGATAAATCTGAAAGACTTTGGTGTTCCTGGTAGCCTTGAAGACACGCTGAAAAATCTACGCACCATCTATCAGCTAAAAGATTCGTAGCACAGCAGGTTATTTAATGACTGTAATTGACTGCAACGAATGCCAAGAATATTCGATTTTTCACTTTTAAAGGGTGGTTGACGGTTGGATATTTTAAAGGGGGAGCGGCATTGTATGGAACTCTTTTGTTATTAAGCGTGGGGAAGAAAAATAACAAGGACAAACTGGACAGCCATAACAAAGACCTTGTGAAAGCACTACCATTTGAAATATCTATCTGATTTTGTGTGACTTTAGACTATCCCAAACGGTGGATGTCCCGATATCTTCAATATCTTCCGATATCTTCAGGTTGGTTTGCGCGATTGCGGGACAGGAAAGAGCCGCCGTGAAACGACGGGGCGCAAGGCGGCGTGCCAGCGGACGGAGCGGACAGCGACCCGCCCGCCAAAACATTGGAGAAGGCCGGGAGCAACACGGGAGCGCACGGCATGAACAGATGATGCGGGCCGCACTTGGCCCCTTAGAGGAGTTGCGACGTGCTGGCGCGTTGGATTTTTCATCTCAATTGAACGCGCGGCTCAAGCCCATGCAAAGCGTGCTTACAGATATTGATTATCGCTTTTATCTTCCCGAAATATCCGAGACAACACGCATATACCAGGAGATGAATTCCACAGGCGTCGCCTCATTGCTGAAACAATACAGCAACGAAGCTTCTAAAATCCAAGAAGCCATGAATTCCGTGCGCTCACCTTGGGCGGATATTGAAAATCTAACAAGTTCCATTACCGGTTTTGCTGAGCTGCAAAGTATTGGCCATGCACTGCAAAACATGCCTTCCTTTGATGAACAACTAGCCGATGCCCTAAGGCTTGATCTTGGAGACTGGCGCGCTGAAATTGTCTGGCCGAAGGCCATATTTGATGATCCACTTGCACGTACGAATTTTTACACTGCGCAAGGGTTCAATTCGGGGCTGACAATGTTCCCGTCAGAGGCATTCGCGCAAGGCGTCATGATTGCAGGACTGGCAAGCCCGCCCCCGGCGATTGTCGATCTTTATGATCGAGACATTCACGCCCCGGATGAAGACGAAGAGGGATCAAGCATCGCGCCCCTGACGAAATCCGAAAGGCATGGCTAGAGAAAAAACAAAAAGCGCGGAACAACGGTGAACGGGAATTTCCCCTGATCGCATACGCGGACTTTACGGACTACGTCCAGATCATCACGCGCAATGACAACTGGAAAGAGGTTTTCAAGCCTGTTTTCCGGCGCAAGGAATCTGTGCAGGAGTCATTCCAGCGCCTATACCCGATCCGCATCTGTACGATGCACGCACGCATTATCACCCAGGATGATGAGTTGTATCTGTATGTGGAGATGAAGCGCCTGTTAAATGCCATTGGCATACAGGAATAACAAGAGCAGTTATCGCAGTAAGTTTCCGGGGCGTTGCGGGGTGTATGTGCCGACAAAGATCCGCGCTTATTTGCCGCGACCCCCTACCACATGAAGTTCTTCATTGAAGAGCGCGTCAGCGACTGATTGGGTAAAAAAGAGGTTTGTCCGGGAGCTGATTTGGGTGACAGCACTGCGGAATATTGGTATGACAGGCTGGCCGAGGAGACAGGCGTAACGCCAGCTAAGATTTGACGGTCATCACTGACGCTACGCCCCAAACCGTGCTTTCGCACAGCCGTGCCAGTGTCGCACTGAAAGCGGTCTTAATCCAGCCCCCCTCGGCCTTTCGTGCCGATGAATACCAGCGCTCGCCTTTACCACTGTGCCCGATGCCACTGCCAGGTCTTTATCTGTCGACAGTGCGACCGGGGTAACGTCTATTGCGCTGGTGCCTGCGCTGAACACGCTCGCAAGGCGTCATTGCAACGAGCCGGGTCTCGTTACCGATCCACCCGTCGAGGTCGTCTGTTCAACGCCGCTCGCCAACAGCGGTTCCGCAACCGCCAAAAGCAAAAAGTAACGCATCAGGGTTCCCCACCGTTGGTTGCGCTTGTTCTACTACTGCTCGCATTAAAACCACTGGAAAGTCCTCAGGAATACGTGCGCAGTCAAACCCCTGGTGTCATTAAATGCCAGTTTTGTGGTCGTGAATGCGACGCCTTTCTGAGACAGGACTTTCTACGCCCCAACGAACGCGCTCGACGCTCAAGATCACCGTGAGCGCAGCGCCGCAGCAGGAGAGCGCCATTGATGATCGACAAAGCACTCGAAGCGAAGATTCTTCGCTATCACTTCGTGGAACACTGGGGCGTGAACACCATTGCCCGACAACTGGGTGTTCACCATTCTGCGGTTGACCGGGTGCTCTCCCAGGCGGGCTTACCCAAGGCCGAACGCACCCGCCAGGCCTCGATCGTCGACCCCTACCACCCGATGATCATCGAGACGCTCGCGCAGTATCCCCGGCTCACCGCTGCGCGCCTGTATGCCATGGCGCAGGCACGCGGCTTTACCGGGGGTGCGAGTCAGTTCCGCGCGCATGTCGCGCAACTGCGCCCGCGCAAGCCCAGCGAGGCGTACCTGCGCCTGAGAACCCTACCGGGTGAACAGGGACAAATAGATTGGGGCCACTTCGGTCACGTACAGATCGGCCGGGCGAAGCGACCCCTGATGGCCTTCGTGATGGTGTTGAGCTGGAGCCGACAGATCTTCCTGCGCTTCTATCTCAACCAGCGCATGGACAACTTCCTGCGCGGCCATGTGGCGGCGTTCAATGCCTGTGGTGGCGTGCCGCGGGTGTTACTGTATGACAATTTACGCTCTGCGGTGCTTGAACGTCAGGGTGAGGCGATTCGCTTTCACCCCACTTTGTTGGATCTGTCGGCGCACTACTGCTTTGAACCGCGCCCGGTGGCGCCCGCACGGGGAAATGAAAAGGGCCGTGTCGAGCGGGCGATCCGTTATATCCGCGACAGCTTCTTTGCCGGGCGTCAGTGGTCAGATGTTGACGACTTGAATGCGCAGGCCGACGCCTGGTGCTCAGGCTTCAGCGCCAAGCGCCCCTGTCCGGAAGATCCCAGTATCAGCGTGCGCGAAGCCTTCGAACAGGAACGCGTGCAACTCATCGGATTACCGGATAATCCCTATCCGAGCGACGAGCGCCTTGAGGTCAGCATCGGCAAGACACCTTACGCCCGCTTTGATCTCAACGACTATAGCGTGCCGCACACCCAGGTGCGTCGCAGCCTGACGGTGCAGGCCTCACTGACCCAGGTGCGGGTGCTCAAGGGTAGCGAGGTGGTCGCCGAACATCGGCGCGTCTATGGCAAAGGCGAGCAGGTCGAGGACCCAACCCATCTCGAAGCGCTGCTCAGTGCCAAACGGGCTGCGCGTCATCATCGCGGCCAGGATCGACTGGCGCAGGCCGCCCCATCCAGCCGCAAGTTGTTACAACAAGCCGCACACCGCGGCACTCCAATATCGCGTGCCACCGCCGAGCTGGTGCAACTGCTCGATGACTACGGCGCGGGCGAACTCGAGCAGGCCATCACCGAGGCGCTCAACCACGATGTCCCCCATCCCAGCGGTGTGCGCCAAGTGCTCGAACGCCGGCGTGAGCAACGCGATCGGGCACCGCCGATCACGCTGACGCTGCCCGACAATGATAAGGCGCGCAATATCGTTGTGCGTGCGCCCTCGTTGGCGCTCTACGACCAGCTCAACCCCGATGCTGATCCCTCTGATGAGCACGAACCGGAGCAAACCGATGGCGACACCCTCTGACGCTGATCCGATCCTGCGCGACGAGCTCAAGCAACGCGCCGGCGCACTGAAACTCTACGGCTTGCTGGCCCACTGGGATGAGACGCCCGAGGCCGAACTGCCCTGGGTGAGCAGACTCATTGCCTGGGAAGAAGTTGAACGCCGGCGTCGCGGACTCGAACGGCGCCTGGGCGCGGCGCACATCGGGCGCTTCAAGCCGCTGGCAGACTTCGATTGGAGCTGGCCGGCGCAGTGCGACAAGGCTGCCGTGTCCGGGTTCATGACGCTGGGCTTTATCCAGCAAACCGCCAACCTCATCCTGGTCGGACCCAACGGTGTCGGCAAATCAATGATCGCACAGAACATCGCCCACCACGCCGTGCTGCAGGGGTATAGCGCCCTGTTCGTCAACGCCGCCCAGATGCTGGGCGACTTGGCCGCGCAGGACGGTGACAACGCCTTGCGGCGTCGGCTCAAACACTATGCCCACCCAGACGTCTTGGTCATCGATGAAATCGGCTATCTCTCCTATGGCAATCGCCACGCCGATCTGTTGTTCAACATCATCAACCGCCGTTACGAACTCAAGCCCACGATCGTGACCACCAATCGACCGTTTGCCGAATGGAGCGAGGTGTTCCCGAACGCCGCTTGCGTCGTCTCCATTGTCGACCGACTGGTGCATCACTCTGAAATCCTCGTCATCGAGGGTGAGTCGTATCGCATGAAAGAGGCGAAGGAGCGCGCTGCCAGGAAGAAGAAATCGCCACAACCCCGACGCGCCGGTGCAGCGAAGGCGACAAACAAATCAACCTCAGGAGACAACTGACCATGTCGATGAAAGTGACCCGCTTGTATACCCACTGGACGCCGGAAGAAGCCCATACCATCATCGAGTTCCTGGATAGGCTGCGAGATCAACTCTGCGATATCTACGCCGATCAGATCGTCAGCCTGCTGCGCGAGGCTTGCGTCTCGCAGGACATTGACGAACGCCAAACCGAGCTTGAGTTCGATGACGACATCGAGTTCTAACCCGCACGGGTAAAGCGCGTGAACGATGACTCCAGCAGACCACTACGACTCAATCCGGAAACAGGTCGCGGCAGATAGTCGCGGGTTTACTCCGGCAACAACAAGCGGCTTGATATGCTCGGGATAACTATCAAACTTTTCTTTAACTTCACCCTTGCGTTGCATAAATCCAGAGTTTAAATGTGCACAATCTGTTTTAGAATTCGTTATG
>JARRNW010000259.1:0-5421 GCA_037384565.1 Candidatus Thiodiazotropha sp. | reverse complement strand
TGGTCGGATGTTTTTTCCAGAGCTTTCTCGACAGGTAACGCGAATTCCATACGCAGTTTTGGATTGACATATACCCGGTTCAGTTTCCGGTCATAGCGTGCTATGCAATTGGGGGAATTTTCCACCATGGTACGGAATAGCTGTTCACTAGTAGCGAGTTTCTGTTCCGCTTTCTTACGCTCCGTGATGTTGGTGAGCATGGAGAAGGAGCCGCGGAACCGGCCGTTGTCGAATATCGGTGTGGCCGATATCAGCATCCAGACGGTGGAGCCGTTCTTGTGGCGCATACGCCGCTCGTAGATGCCGGAGATATTCCTGCTGCGTTCCTCCATTTTATGTGCGTGGTCGGATGCATCGTCATCGCACATGAACTCAGTGACCTTGTGATTGATCAAATCAGCTGCCGAGTACCCCAGCATCTGCGCCATGTGTTCATTGATGAACGTGGTGCTGAAATTTTCGTCCTGAATCCAGATTCCCTCGTTGGCCGTTTCGAACATGCGCTGGTATTTCGACTCGCTTTCTCTGAGTTTGCCATAGAGGCGGGCGTTTTCCAGAGAGATTGCGGCCTGTGCCACGAGTACTTCTAACACGGCGATCCGGTTCGAGGTAAAGGCGCCGACAGTCAGGTTGTTTTCGAGGTATAACATCCCGGACAGATTGCCTTGTCTGATCAGGGGGAGGCACAGAAGCGATCTCGCCCTGCCTCGGCGCAAATAGGGATCCTCAATGAACCTTCCTGGACGCTGGGCGTCGTCGAGAATGACGCTCTGACGGGTGTGGACTACATAGTTAACAATGGTCTGGGGACAGCTGATTTCTGCAATTGCAGCCCGGACCAGACTGACATCAATGCCGTTGGTTCCGGATTTCGCTTCCACTTCCACCTCAAAGTCGTTGTCATGGGGCAGGATCAGAAGCCCTCGGTTCGCACCCGCATATTTGATCGCATGTGTTATAAGGTTTTCGATCAGCTTCGGCAGCTCGATTTCACCCGACACTGCATGGGATGCCGTTATCACGGTTGCCAAATCGAGCTGGGGTGAGAAGTTGTCCGCACTCGAATCGCTAATACCGATCCGTTCCTGCAGCAGCTGTGGGTAGAGGCTTTCGAGTTGCCGGCATTTCGCCTCCGCACCCCAAGCGAGGAAGTGGGTGTGTGCCTGTCGCAGATGGGCAATACCGGTGGATTCCAGTCCCCGGTGCAGATAAAAACGGCCCGCTAGTTCGTTTGCCAGGGCCTCATTGTGCCGAAAACCGCTGTTGTGGGCTGAGTTGATAGCCTTTTCGTAGAGTTCCATGGCATCGAGGGGGCGGTTTTCGATGCGGGCGATCTCGGCGCCGACCAGTGAGGCTCGGTCGCGAAAGTTTTGTGGGCAGATTTTAGCCCAACTATCGAGCTGCCGATGTTGCGCGTTTATGGTTTCCTGGTGGCGTTGATAGTTGCTGTTGCCAGAAGCATCACAGGAGAGGGTTCGGCAGAGGGCCGCATAGAAACTGTATTCGGCCATTTCGATAAATGGCTTCGCCCTCCAGAGCAAATCCCGTGCTCTGTTTGATGCCTCGATAGCCAATGCATAGTCGCCGGAAAACACAAGTGCTTGCAGTTTTCGAATCCAGTGAAAACACTCCGCCACCGCCAGTTCTGGCTTGTCAGAGAAATGGGATTCAAACACTTGCTCGTCGAATCGTTCGCAATCAAAGGCACCGAGCTGCCGTGTTTGTCCCCGCAGTGTGCGAATCAGCCCGAGTTGCGAGGAGATAATGTCAGCCACAAGCCCAAAGCGCGCCTTGTTCACATAGTCAAGTCCCTTCTCGGCCTCATACTCCACTTCAATGAGCGAATCCCCTGCCATCAGAAGATTCGAGATCAGGTTGTTGCAGGCATATGCGCCGTACATGATGTCGCCGCTTCGTTTGGTGTCGTTGAATGCACGCCGCAGCAGATCGCGCCCGGTACGGATAGGCTTCACCCATGGCAGACCGAAAATTCCGAAGTTCGTATAGGTGCGAGCCTGGAAGCGTCTCAACCCCCTCTGCTCGACCAATTCGTACCCGAGTTTACCGAACCGATAGGCCTGCAGATAATTGCCGTAGCCCGAAGCCGCGACAATTCCCAATGATGCATAGGCAAAACATGAGGCGTCGGTGTTACCATGCGCCAGGCTCAGGTTGATCGTTTTGCAGATGACCATGGAAACCAGGTTCACATCGGTGAACAGGGCAGGGGGCCTGAGCTTGATCAGCACTTCCATGGTCGCGATCAAAGCTGGGTCGTTTATTATGGGCAGATCGATGAGATCCTCGATGGCATGACCATCGAGCGTAGTCCCTATCAGGTCGTATTCACTTCTTGCCTGCTCTTCGGTCGGATGGGCGGTCCATTCGATGCCCAGGTGTCCGAGGTAGTCCAGACCCACTACCACCGCACGGCCTATCTCATCAAGCGACATGCACAAGTCGATGTGCAGGCACGCAATACTCGCCCGGTCGACAATATCCAAGGTGTGGGCAGAGAGTGCGGTGAGGTGACTCTCCGCCGTCTCGAGCGCGCCGCTAAGAAATTCGCAGTTAGCCTGGTTGAACTCCAGGTCGAAGGCAAGCCGGTACTGTTTTTCCCAGCACTCATCGGACAGTAGTGATGAACCGGTGGTAAGGTAGGTGTGTGCCTCGGAATAGGCGGTCAAGCCCATGGCGCGTTTTCCCGCCAACAGATTCAACCGCGCCAGTTCTTCACGTTCGGCCTGTGATTCGATGAGGGCCGTACCGCGGTTGAGTTGGTTGACGATCTCGAAGATGTTCTCCTTGCGCGCCTCTTCGCAGGTGTGCGCCAACAACGACCTTCCTATCCTGAGATGGGTCTGCGCCCTCGATCCCTCCGGGATCAGCGCATAGACAACCTCCTGAACGCGATCATGGACAAAACGGTAGGCTGTTCCGCTTTTTTGCACGAACTCATGACGGATTGCCTCCAACAAGGCAGCATCAACCTCTGCCTCAGGGGTCTCCATCACCTGCGAAAGGATTTGCGTGGGACTGGAGATTCCCAGGCAGGTCAGCATCTGCATGGCGGTTTGGGCACTGCCGGGTAGGTGCGTCAGCTTGCTGGTTATGAGCTCAGCTACATTATCCGTGTATCCCTGGGCCTGGATCTGGCTAAGATCCCAAGACCATTGGCCCTGGTCATATCTGAACAGTCCCTCTTGGGCAAGTGTCGTCAAAAACTGAATGGTGAAAAACGGGTTGCCTGCCGTCTTTGTGTGCACCCGTTCTGCCAGCTGGTTGGCACGCCCAGGTTCGCAGTGCAGAGTATCCATGATCATCTTTGTCAGGTCTGCGAGCGTCAGAGGGGGCAGTTTGATCTCCTGTATGCGTGCCCCGGCTTGTCGTATGGCTTGGAGTTTGTTTGTCAGTGGGTGATCGGGACCGACTTCGTTATCCCGGTAGGCGCCAATCAAAAGAAAATGCTGAAACGCCTCTTGGGTCACAAGATCTTCGATAAGATCGAGGGTTGCGGCATCGATCCACTGAAGATCATCGATAAAGAGCGCAAGGGGATGTCTGGCCCGTGCAAATACCCCAATGAAATGGCGGAACACGCGCTGAAATCGCGATTTTACCTGCTGGGGATCGAGCTCCGGCAGCGGGGGTTGTTCACCGACGATAAACTTCAATTCAGGGACGAGTTCGATAATGATTTGGCCGTTGGGATGCAGCGCCTCCTGGAGGTCCCTGCGCCACTCACCCAATTCCTGTTCACTCTTGCCGAGCAATGGCTGGATGAGCATCCTGCAGGCCTGGGTAAAAGCGGAGTAGGGAATACCGCGTTTGGATTGGTCTAACTTACCCGATGCGAAGAACCCATGCGCTGGAACCAGCGCCTTGTGCAGTTCATTGACCACCACCGATTTGCCAATGCCTGAGTATCCCGAGACGAGCACCAACTCCGGTTTACCGCTGGCCAACATCCGCTCAAAAGCCTCGAGTAAGGCCTCTATCTCCTCTTCGCGTCCATATAGCCTCTCCGGGATAATCAGGTGGTCGGGAATATCAGATTCACCGAGCGCGAAGGGTTTTATCTGACTGTCCGCACGCCAATCCTCAAGACAGTGCTGTAGATCCTCCTTCAGACCCTCGACCGTCTGGTAGCGCTCTTCGGCTGTTTTTGCCATGAGTTTCATTACAATATCCGAGAGTACCTCGGGCACGGAAGTCAGTAACTCCCGCGGCGATGCGGGCTGGCGGGCAATATGGCAGTGCACATATTCGAGAGGGCTGGAGGCTGTGAAAGGCAGTCTGCCGGTAAGCATTTGATAAAATGTCACGCCGAGTGCATAGAGGTCACTCCGGGAATCGACCGACCTGTTCATACGCCCGGTCTGCTCCGGTGCCAAATAGGCGAGCGTATCGATGCTCAACGTTTCCGGGTTGATAGAGGGTTGTTCGCGCTTCGACCTCGAAGAGTGGCCAAAGCCGGTGAGTTTTACCTGACCGTCGGTGGTGGCAAAAATGTTAGCCGGCCTGATTTCCTCATGTACCAGCCCATGTTTGTGTACATAGGCCAATGCCGTAGCGATACCCGTGGCTATGATGAGAAAGGTCTCTACGTCCATGGGGGTTTGCATGAGGCGGATGAGGGGCGGAAAAGCACATTCCTCCAGTATTAGTACCTTGTGTTTACCTAATCGCTCAGTTTTGATCGGTTTTACTATCAGCCGAGGGTTCAGGTCGGCGGCGATTTCGAGTTCATGATCGAGTTGTTGATTGATTGTTCCGGGGGGCGTTGTGGTAGGGGGTGATTTGATAAAATAGGTGTGAGCATCGTGAGTAACGGCACGATGGATACAGATGTTTCCGGACTCGTTGATGAGGGATAGTTTCCGGTATCCCAGGGCTGCGAGATCATCGGGTGTAACATGTGTAAAACCTTGCATCTACCCCTACCAAAATGAATATTCTGATGCGAATTGCTTTCAGTTAAGGCGGGGAAAACCAATCATCGTCCCCATGCTCTGGTGCCCTGAAACAGGTTTCAACTACACCATTTACCAATATTAGACGCTCGCTCAAAATATGAACAACTTATGGTTCGTAGAATGAAATCCCGGCAATCTGTGACGGTGTACAGCAGTTCTCCATCCTTGATCATGGTTGATACAGGGAGCAAACAGAATAGATGCAACCACGTTCAGAAAAAACTTAGAATTATTAGGTAATTAATGAACGAAACGCCTTTTTTGAAGGAGGCTCTCCTGGGGTAGCGCATGCTTAGGTAGCCCAGGGAAACATGAAGCGACCGGTGTTAGTGATCCCCTTCAGTGTTCAGCTAAATACTGAAGCATGGTCGGTTCGTGATCTATTCCCCCCGCGTCATCGAGTCCATCTGGCCAATGCAGATGTCCAAATAACGCGTCCGATTCT
>JARRNW010000258.1:0-5936 GCA_037384565.1 Candidatus Thiodiazotropha sp. | reverse complement strand
TTCAACATGGGTAATCCCAAGTTGCTGCAGGTAGGGGATCTTCTCGATCAATCCGGCGAATGTTCCAGGGTGCTGAACGGATGCGGACGGATGCCGGGTGAAACCGCCCACATGCAACTCGTAAATCACCGAGTTCTCGCTGCGGATGCTCAGGGGTCTGTCACCTTCCCAATCATACTCGTCTAGCACCACCATCGAGCGCATGGAGGTATGTCCATTGTCACCGGGAAGGCAGGCGATCTTACGATCCCACAATCGGCTAGAGACCGCCCGTGCCCAGGGATCAAGCAGGTGCTTGCTCGCATCAAACCGATGACCAGACTGCTGCGTGTCGCTGGGCCCGTCCATCCGCCAGACATACCAGACGCCCGGCTGCAGACCCTTCACGAACACATGCCAGACGAGGAAAGTCCGGTTTACCTCGGGATCGAGATCAATGACCTGAAAGGGTTCGAGGCTGTTGTCCGCCTCGAATAACAACAACTGCACCGCCGTGGCATCCAGGAATGTTGCTCTGTCAGGCATTCTGGATCGCGACATATACCGGGATGCCGGTGGTTGTTGGCTTAAGTAAGTGCCATCTTAGGCATATTTTCCCCTTGCTGTTTTTCCCTTAGCCAAGTCAAATACCAAGCATGACCCGACATTACGAAACAAGCTCCGGTGTTCGCTATCCGCCTGGTATGAAGTGTGATGACTTGGGGGTCAACTTTTCCGTGTTCAGTTTGGATGCTACGGCGGTGCAGTTGTTGTTATTCGAGGCGGACAACAGCCTCGAACCCTTTCAGGTCATCGATCTCGATCCCGAGGTAAACCGGACCTTCCTTGTCTGGCATGTGTTCGTGAAGGGGCTGCAGCCGGGTGTCTGGTATGTCTGGCGGATGGACGGGCCCAGCGACACGCAACAGTCCGGTCATCGTTTTGATGCGAGCAAACACCTGCTTGATCCCTGGGCACGGGCGGTCTCTAATCGATTGTGGGATCGTGAGATCGCCTGCCTTCCCGGTGACAATGGACATACCTCCATGCGTTCGATGGTGGTGCTTGACGAGTATGACTGGGAAGGTGACAGACCCCTGAGCATCCGCAGCGAGAACTCGGTGATTTACGAGCTGCATGTGGGCGGTTTCACCCGGCATCCGTCCGCATCCGTTCAGCACCCTGGAACATTCGCCGGATTGATCGAGAAGATCCCCTACCTGCAGCAACTTGGGATTACCCATGTTGAATTAATGCCGGTGATGGCCTTCGATGAACAGGACGTGCCGCCCACAACGGCGCGGCTCGGTTTGAAGAACTACTGGGGTTACAGCACCCACAGCTACTTCTCGCCCCACTCCGGATACTGCGTAACGCCGGAACAAGGCACCCATCTCAACGAATTTCGTGACCTGGTCAAGGCGCTGCACCGTGCCGGTATCGGTATCATCCTGGATGTGGTGTTTAACCATACCGCGGAAGGCGGTGGGGATGGCCCGACCATCAACTTCAAGGGCATGGGCAATCAGGCGACGTATCACTTGGACAGCCACGACCGACGGATCTACCGGGACTATACGGGGTGTGGCAATACCGTGAACTGCAATCACCCATTGATTTCCCTGTTTATCGTCGGTTGTCTGGAGTATTGGGTGCGCCGAATGCACGTGGATGGTTTCCGTTTTGACCTGGCGAGTGTTTTGTCCCGGGGTGAAGATGGGCAGCCTTTACGTGATCCGCCGGTGCTTTGGGGTATTGAACTGTCCAATCTATTGGCTTCCACCCGGTTGATCGCCGAGGCCTGGGATGCGGCTGGGCTCTATCAGGTCGGCAGCTTCCCCGGTTATCGATGGGCGGAATGGAACGGTCGTTACCGGGATACGCTACGCAGTTTTGTGCGGGGTGACGGGGGAATGGTCGCGGAGATGGCGACCCGCATGGGGGGGAGCAGTGATTTCTACAAATCCCAGCATCGCTTGCCCATCAACAGCGTCAATTTCGTAACCTGCCATGATGGCTTCACCTTGTATGATCTCTATAGCTACAACCACAAGCACAACGAGGCGAACGGAGAGCAGAATCGGGACGGGCATGATCACAATCTAAGTGACAACTGTGGTATCGAGGGTGAGACAGAGGATGCGACGGTGCTGGCCTTGCGCCGCCAACTCGGCATGAATGCCCTCGCGATACTGTTGCTGAGCCAGGGCGTGCCGATGCTTCTGGCGGGTGATGAAGTGCTGAATACTCAGCAAGGCAATAACAACAGCTATTGCCAGGACAACGAACTGAGTTGGTTTGACTGGGCGCTGGTTGAAAAGAACGCCGACATGTTGGGGTTCGTGCGCCGGATGATCGCGCTGCGCAAACGTCATCCCTCTCTACGTAGGCGGCGTTTTCTCAGCGGTGAGACAGCAGATGGTAAAGCTAAACCGGACATCCTTTGGTATGGCATTACCCTGGAGTCGCCGTGTTGGGACGACCCGGAGGCCCGGGTATTGAGATTTACCCTGGCGGGGGTGGAAGAGGGCGAAGCGGATCTTCACGTCATCATGAATATGTCGAATCAGGGTTATCATATGGCGTTGCCGAAAGTGTCGGGGGGCTGGTGGAGACTTTATGTGGATACCGGCCGGGACTCTGGATTCGCGGGTAAAAGTTCAACTGGGAAACCGGTGCGGAGAAAGGCCGCTTATGCGGTCGCCCCGCGTAGTGTCGTGGTGTTTGAAGGCGGGTGATGAGGTGTTTCGAACTTATACCTCGAGCCTGTTCAATGCTATGTAGCTTAGGTATGCGTTCCCACCCAGAGTGTGGGAACACATCATGCTTGCCCGGTTGATTGCGAGCTGCTGGAAAATCAGGATTTTTTGACAAACTCGGATTTGAGTTTCATCGCGCCAATCCCATCGATGCGGCAATCGATGTTGTGATCGCCTTCGACCAGCCGGATGTTTTTTACCTTGGTGCCGACCTTCACTACCGAGGAACTGCCTTTGACCTTCAGATCCTTGATCACGGTAACGCTGTCGCCGTCACTCAGGGGGTTGCCGTTGGCGTCGATGACCCTGGGCGCGTCGGAGGTTGGCTCGATATTGTCGTCGGCACTCCATTCGTGTGCACACTCCGGACAGATTAACAGGTTACCGTCCGGGTAGGTGTATTCGGAACCGCATTGGGGGCAGGGTGGAAGGCTTGTCATGATGCTCCTTGTTTCAGTTCTTGAGTTTGATTACCAGGCTGGTGATGCCGTTTTCCCGAGCCAGTTTACGTGCCGCGTTGAGTTGCGACTGGTTGGCATAGGGTCCGCTGCGCACCCGGTGGTAGGTTTCGCGGTTGTTGATGCTGACCTTCTGGATCTCCGCCTCGATGCCGATTAGGGCGAGGCGCGCCTTGAGTCGGTCGGCGTCCTGATGTTTGCGGAACGAGCCCATCTGCAGGATATAGCCCCCTGGTTCCGGGGTCGTCGAAGCAACGCGGGTCTCCCGATGTTGGGGTTTGTGCGCGGCAGGTGCTTCTTCGGGAGCGACGATCTCTTCATCCGGGATTACCACCTCCATCTCCGGCAGGATGGTGTAGAACTCGAAAGTGGGCTTTGGTGGCGTGGGCGAGGCCTCCTGGGCGGCCTTCGGTTGTGGTCGTGATTTGATTCCGGGTACCCCGCCATCCGCGAGATCGGGACCGAGTTGCAACCAGGCTAAACCCATCAGAAAGGCTCCGGCCACCAGTCCGGCAAACAGATGAAAGCCGCAGCTGCAACTGGTTTTGGCGCGGGACTTTGCGCCTCCGGCGCGATGTTTGTAATCCGCCATTACATCTTTTCCGGAGAACCGACCCGGAGCAGACCCAAACCATTGCGCAACACCTGGCGGGTGGCCAGGATCAGTTGCAGGCGGGCGTTGCGCAGTGCCTCATCCTCGATGAGAAACTTGTGGGCGTTGTAGTAGGTGTGAAAGTCCGTGGCCAGGTCCCGCAGATAGTGGGTCAACTGGTGGGGTTCCTCGTTGAGAGCCGATAGTTCGAGTATTTCCGGGTATTTCGCCAGACGGGTCATCAGGGCCTGCTCATGGGGTTCGCAGAGGCGATTGTAATCCACGGCGCGGGGATCGCTTTCGATCACGATCCGCTGTTCGGCGGCCTGCTGCAATACGCTACAGATGCGCGCATGGGCATACTGGACGTAGTAGACCGGATTGTCGCTGGATTGGGACTTGGCCAGATCGAGATCGAAATCCATGTGCTGCTCGCATTTGCGCATGACATAGAAGAATCGGGCCGCGTCCGCTCCGACCTCCTTGCGCAGTTCCCGCAGGGTCACGAATTCGCCGGAGCGGGTCGACATCTGCACCTTTTCGCTGTTGCGATAGAGGATCGCGAACTGCACCAGCAACACGTCGAGCTTGTCCGCCTGGTTACCCAGGGCGCTCAGGGCCGCCTTGACCCGGGGTACATAACCGTGATGGTCGGCGCCCCAGATGTCGATGACCCGGTCGAAACCGCGCTCCAGCTTGTCCAGGTGGTAGGCGATGTCTGAGGCGAAGTAGGTGGTCTGGCCGTTCTCCCGCACCACCACCCGATCCAGGTCGTCACCGAAGTCGGTGGAGCGAAACCACAGCGCCCCTTCCTTTTCATACAGATAACCGCTGGCGCGCAACTTCTCGATGACCCGATTCACCGCTCCGGACTCGGTGAGGCTGCGCTCCGAGTACCACTCGTCATAGTGTACGCCGAACAGGGACAGGTCGTCGCGAATGTCGTCGAGGATCGAATTCAACCCCAGTTCGAAGACGAACCGGTAGCGATTGTCCCCCAGAAGCCTCTTCGCCTGTCCGATCAGGCCGTCGATGTGGGCCTCCTTGTCGCCACCGGCGGGTTCGTCCGCGGGTACCCCGTCGAAAACTTCCGAGGCATCCTGCCGGTAGGCTTCGGCGTGATTCCGGTGCAGAGTGGCGGCGATGTCCCAGACATAATCGCCCTTGTAGCCGTTGGCGGGAAAGGTCAGGGTTTCATCGCACAGCTCCAGATAGCGCAGCCATACCGAGGTGGCGAGGATGTCCATCTGCCGGCCAGCATCGTTGACGTAGTACTCCCGGTGCACCTGAAATCCCACTGCCTGGAGCAGGTCCGCTACCACGGAACCGTAGGCGGCGCCCCGGCCGTGTCCCACGTGCAGCGGGCCGGTGGGGTTGGCGGAGACATACTCTACCTGAACCTTCCTGCCTGCGCCCAGGTCGCTGCGGCCGAATCCCTGCCCCTGCTGGAGGATCTGTGGAATCAGTTCATGATAAGCGTCGCTGGTGAGGGTGAAGTTGATGAAACCGGGGCCGGCGATTTCACAGCGGGCCACCAGGTTGGAGGCGGGTAGGGCCTCGACCAGTAGTTGGGTTCACGGGGATTGCGTCCAGCGGTTTTCGCCAACACCAGCGCGGCATTGGTAGCGAAGTCACCGTGACTGCTGTCTTTGGTGCGCTCGATCTTGGGCTGAGGCAGGACCTCTGCGGGGACGACGCCCTGGTTGGCGAGTTGCCGCAGTGCCGTAGAGACCAGCCCCTCAATTTGTTTCTTCATGACAGTCGCTGTTTCAAACCGGTTTTCGGGGTGGGCAAGGATACCAGGAATTGATCGGAGCGTGGGAGCTTTCGGGTCGGTGTCGGAATGGCGAAAACCCTGAGCATTACCCTATTTAAATGCCATGGGGGGAGAATCCCTGCCCAGGGAATTCAAAAACGATTCACCGACGCGTCACATCCCGGTCATATGTCCCGCCTAGACTGAGATCGTACCCATAGAGATGGAAATTAAAGAACATGTCAGTCGAAAAACGCTACAGCAAGCGCTATCCCATGGATGGCGATGTCTACATTCGCTACCGCAAGCAGCGGTTGTTGCCCGCCACGGCGGTGAACTGTTCCATGCAGGGGGTCTTCCTCAGCACCGAGAGCCTGACTATGCTCACCGGA
>JARRNW010000257.1:0-5486 GCA_037384565.1 Candidatus Thiodiazotropha sp. | reverse complement strand
GACGTACGTGCCACTCCGATTTTTGATGATTCCGGTGAACAGATCGTGCAGATCATCGAATCTCATCGCGACATCACCCAAACGGTAGAGATGGAAAGGGAGCTCCAGCATATTGCGGAAACCGACCGACTCACCCAGGTCTACAATCGCCTGAAATTCGATGAAGAGTTGATGAATATGATTGCCTGGGCGAGCCTGACCCACAATCGCTTTGGTCTGATCATGCTGGATCTCGATCACTTCAAGGACATCAATGACACCTATGGCCATGATATGGGCGATCAGGTTTTGAAAAACACCGTAGAATTACTGCACGGCCGGGTCCGCAAATCCGATATTCTGGCCCGCTGGGGAGGTGAGGAGTTCATGATCATCACGCCGCTCATCAGCCGCGAGGAGCTGGTCATTCTGGTCGAGTCCTTGCGTAACGCCATTGAACAGTATCCCCACAAAGGCATCGGTAAAGTTACGGCAAGCTTCGGCGCCAGCGTGGTCACGCCGAGTGACAATATAGAATCACTGATCAAGCGGGTAGACAGCGCCCTCTATGAATCAAAACAGAACGGGCGTAACCGCTGTACGGTGATTTGATTGAACCGGGTTTCCCGGTTATCAGTGACTTGCTGGTCTCGATCTCAGAACGCATCGATTTCCAGTTAATCCTCCAAGACAAGCAGTGGCGATAACCTCAGGGGCCTAGTGTGGTGCTTCATACTAGTGTATCTCTACCCAAAGTCGTAAAACTCTCGTACTATCCCATGCGATACCGGAATGATACCGGTCGAAATGTCCTACGCCATGTGCGGGACAAAAAGAAAACGATTACGAAATCAGAGGTTTCAAATGATTAAAACGACACATTTTTCCGCGCTTGGCCTGCTGGCCCTGACCCTGCCCCTGACGGGCTGCAGTGATGTCAATGACTACAAACCTGACGCCGGCCTGGACGCCAAAACCCTGTTCAGTCAGGCCTGCGCCGACTGTCATGGGGATTCGGGAGCCGGTAAATTCGGTTTTCTCCTGAAAGTCGCAGGAACCGATGAGTCGACGGAAGAGGTTGTCGAGAAAATCAACAAGGGCGGCTTCATCATGCCCGCGTTCCCTAACATCAGTCAGGAAGAGGCGCAGAGCATCGCCCTGTATCTGAAAGGGGAATGATCACTAGCACGGCAGCCCGTTACGAACTCTGTACCCTTCAGTGAGTCAGCAAGGGGTCAGCCTTGTGGCTGACCCGAGCCCCAACGTGGTACCAGTTGATGCTCGATATCCAGTTGATCAAGAATCCGTGAAACCATGAAATCCACAATATCCTCAACCCTGCGGGGCTGATGATAGAAACCGGGATTGGCCGGCATAATCACCGCCCCCATACGGCTCAGACTCAGCATGTGCCGCAAATGGATCTCGGAAAACGGGGTTTCGCGAACCACCAGGATCAGCTTACGGCGCTCTTTCAACACCACATCCGCGGCCCTTTCCATCAGGTCGTTACTGGCGCCACAGGCGATAGCTGACAGGGTACCGGTGGTACAGGGGCAGACAACCATGGCCCTGGGTGGATTGGACCCGCTGGCTACCGGAGCCATCCACTGCTGACGGCCGAACACCTGGATCTGTTGCGCTGCCGCAGAGAAATAGTCCGTCAGCATGCGTTCGGCATCCCCTGGTTGGGAGGGGATTTCCAGACCGGACTCCATGCGCAGCACCACCTGGGCAGCCTGACTGATCATGACATAGACCCGCTCCTTGGCATTAACCAGACACTCCAGCAGCCGCAGTGCGTAGGCGCTGCCGGATGCACCGGTTATGGCAACCGCTATCGGATTCTGTTCGATACTCACAGAGCCGCTCCCAGAGTCAGGTGATGCACTCACGCCAGATTTTAGCTGCACTAGGCTGGAGGATGAGCCCGCAAGGCATCCAGAAGCCGCTGGTGTATCGACTCAAACCCCCCGTTGCTCATAACCAGTAGATGATCACCCGGCTGAGTCAGGGCCAGGACCCGATCGACCATCGCCTGGGTCTGATTAAAGATCTCCACCCGTTCACCCAGGGGCGCAAGCGTCTGTTGCGCATCCCAGGCCAGTCCCGGGGGTGCGAACAGCAGCACCTGATCCGCCTGTTGCAGGGATGGTGCCAGACGCGCGGCATGAACCCCTAGTTTCATGGTGTTGGAGCGGGGTTCCAGGAGTACCAGGATACGCGCATCACCCACCTGCTTGCGCAAACCCTCCAGAGTGGTCTCGATCGCGGTCGGGTGGTGGGCGAAGTCATCATAAACCCTTACTCCGGCGACTTCACCACGCAGTTCCATGCGGCGCTTGACGTTGCGGAAACGGCTCAAAGCGGGAATCGCTGTTCGAGGCGGCACGCCCGCATGCCGGGCCGCGGCAATAGCCGCCAGGGCATTTGCCACATTGTGTCGTCCGATCAGATCCCATTGCACCCGCCCCTGAACTACTCCGTCGAGCACCACATCGAAGCCGCTCCCGTCCGCAGTGGCATCTTCCACGTGCCAACCCGCTTCAATCACCGGATCGAAATACTCCACCGGTGTCCATACCCCCATGTCCAGCACCTCTCCCAGGGGACCGTCATTCAAAGGCGCGACGATCAACCCCTGTGAGGGCACGGTACGGACCAGGTGGTGAAACTGGCGCTGAATCATCGCCAGATCGTCGAAGATGTCGGCGTGGTCAAATTCCAGATTGTTCATGATCAGGGTTCGCGGCCGGTAGTGGACGAACTTGGAACGCTTATCGAAGAAGGCGGTGTCGTATTCGTCGGCTTCCACGACGAAAAATGGGGCATCGCCCAGGCGCGCCGAGACGCCGAAATTCTCCGGCACACCGCCGATCAGGAAGCCCGGTTTCAGGCCGGCATCTTCCAGGATCCAGGCCAGCAGACTGGCGGTGCTGGTCTTGCCGTGGGTGCCCGCCACCGCCAGCACCCAACGCCCCTGCAGGACATGTTCCGCCAACCATTGGGGACCTGAGGTATAGGCCAGTCCCTGATCGAGCATAGCCTCAACCGCGGGATTGCCCCGGGACAGGGCATTGCCCACCACTACCTGATCCGGAGCGGGTTGCAGGTGCTCCGCATGGAAACCTTCCATCAGCTGGATCCCTGCCTGCTCCAGTTGCGTGCTCATGGGGGGATAGACATTCGCATCCGAACCACTGACCTGATGTCCCATGGCCCGGGCCAAAAGCGCGATGCCGCCCATGAAAGTACCGCAAATTCCAAGGATATGAATGTGCATCAGACCACCATCGAGGGGAAAAACATTTCCAACAGGGACCAGCTGAACAAGGTGTAAAACACGGCCACACCGATCCCCATGCCCAAGGGTATCTCCAGGGCATGCCGCAGTATGTGACCGAAGACCACCAGAATCCAGAGCGTGAACACAAGCAACAGCAGCTGGGACTCATCCGACGGAGGGGCACCGCCCCAACCGAGCAACGGCAGCATGAATATACCGATCAACAGGTTGCTGAGCATCAGGGCGGTGAGTGTCTGGGTAAATCGCATGAGGCGCTTCTTGAGACGTAAAACACCATACAGGGCCGCCATCATCAGAGCCGTTTCATACAGGGTTGCGAACACCGCGACACCGAAGTCCTCGTGCAATCCCAGATAGGTCAGCACACCAATCAACAGGTTCATAACCAGTATCAGGCCCAGCAGATAGGGCGACCCTGGAAGATCCTGCGGCCCCCGGCGCAACAGACAGAGCTCGACCGCTGCGTTGAGCAGCGCCTTCAAGAAAGCCGACCCAAGGTGCGATCCACTGCAAAGGGCGCCCAGGCCTGGCAGACCGGCATGACCTCGAGGGTATTGATGTTCACATGGGCCGGCAGCGCGGTTACCCAGTAGACAATCTCGGCGATATCCTCGGCACTCAACGGCTGGGTATTCTCATACACCGCGCCAGCCTTGCCCGCATCGCCTTTGAGACGCACCAGTGAGAACTCGGTTTCGGCCAGCCCGGGTTCGATGTTGCTGACCCGGATCGGGGTGCCCAGCAGATCGGAACGCAGATTGCGGGAGAACTGTTGAACAAAGGCCTTGGTGGCACCGTAGGTATTGCCGCCAGGATAGGGCCAGTTGCCTGCCACCGAACCTATGTTGACGATATGTCCCCGGCGCCGGGCCACCATCCCTGGGAGGATCCGGCGGGTCATGCGGATCAGCCCCTTGATGTTGGTGTCCACCATGGTTTCCCAATCCTCAAGATCCGCCTCGTGGGCGGGTTCCATGCCCAGGGCCAGACCGGCGTTGTTGACCAGGACATCGATCTCCCGATGAGACTCAGGCAGGCTATCAAGAAAACTATCGACTTGATCCGGTTGGGTGACATCCAGGGTCCGAGTAATCACCGACCCTGCTCCCTGCAGGGAAGCCGCCAGGGACTCGAGTCGCTCGGTGCGCCGGGCGCACAGCACCAGATCCTGTCCGTTTGCTCCATAGCGCCGAGCGCAGGCCTCACCGAAGCCGGAGGACGCACCGGTAATCAATACACACTTTTTCATGATTCATCTACCAGGCTCAGTAACTTCCAAAAACCCGTATAAAGGTGAACCTGATGATAACGTATTGGCAAGCCGAACCAAAGAGCCCCCCTGATCAAGATGCTATCCGGTCAAATCACCTCAGAGTCAACATTTGCAGTGCCTGATACAAGAAAAGCGTCACATTTTATCCTGATCAGGAAAAGTGGACCTCCGATAACCATAGTGGTAGTCACAATATCCAATACTGAATGGTATTGTTGATACAGCATGGCGGCAACATATAGGAAAAACACCCCTATAAGCCATTGAATCCAACGCTTTCCTGCCGTTATTGCAATACATGCAGCTATTGCGAATGCAGTGTGGGTGCTATAGTCGCCCCCAAATGATTGCCATATCTTAAGCTTAGTATCCACAAACAGAGTGACATAGACCAATAGCAAACCGATAATTAGCAATCCAAATACCACTCCAGCTTTCTTATAATCTTTCTTCGTCATGGCAGCAATTCCAACACCTATTGCAGTAAAAAATAGTGTGGGATTTACGCTATCACAGAGAGCGTCAACAACTTCGTATTCTGTCATTGTGTACTACCGAAATGCATAATCAATCGTGGTATTGATGAAATATTTCCTGTCGACACCGCTTAACCGACTTATAACTTTTGAAAGATTCCATTCTACAGCCTCCACAACCCTATTGAAGTAATTTGACAGCAAATAGTAGCATAACATTTCCATCTGAACCGGGCAGTACGCGTCCGGCCAACAGCAGAATTACCCCCTTACGCCTATACGTTAAATTTGAAATTCCTCAGTAGATTTCCGTTAGAGGTTGACAGATTTGTCTGCCTGGTACAACAGTTAGCTTGGGTGTCCAGGCAACGATGTGCTTATTAGCTTTCTTGTAAGTTTTCAGCTCTTTTCGCGACTAATAATTTAAAGCATATCATTGGAAGAAGTTATG
>JARRNW010000256.1:0-7165 GCA_037384565.1 Candidatus Thiodiazotropha sp. | reverse complement strand
ACCACCACGGTATTGCCGTGGTTGCGCAGCCGGTGCAGCACCTCGAGCAGGTGGTTCACATCGTGAAAATGCAGTCCGGTGGTGGGTTCGTCGAGAATATACAGGGTGTTGCCGGTGTCCCGTTTGGAGAGCTCCCGGGAGAGCTTGACCCGTTGCGCCTCACCGCCGGACAGGGTGGTCGCATTCTGTCCCAGGGAGATGTAGGAGAGTCCTACGTCCATCAGGGTCTGCAGCTTGCGGTGCAGGGGCGGTACTGCCTGGAAGAAGTCCAATCCCTCTTCCACGGTCATCGACAGAACCTCATCGATGGTCTTGCCCTTGTAGCGTATCTCCAGGGTTTCCCGGTTGTAGCGTTTGCCCTTGCAGACATCGCACTGCACGTAGACATCGGGCAGGAAGTGCATCTCCACCTTGATCAGGCCGTCGCCGCTGCAGGCTTCGCAGCGCCCCCCCTTGACGTTGAAGCTGAATCGGCCGGGGGTGTAGCCCCGGGAGCGGGCTTCCTGGGTGGCGGCGAAGAGTTCCCGGATCGGGGTGAACAGTCCGGTGTAGGTGGCGGGATTGGAGCGGGGGGTGCGTCCGATCGGGCTCTGATCGATGTCGACCACCTTGTCGAAGTGCTCGAGTCCGCGAATCTCACGGTAGGCCGCGGGTGAGGTGTTGGCCTTGTTCAACGCAGCGGCGCTGATCGGGTAGAGGGTGTCGTTGATCAGGGTGGATTTACCCGAACCGGAGACCCCGGTGATGCAGCAGAAGCTGCCGATGGGGATCGCTAGGTCGACCGATTTGAGATTGTTGCCACTGGCGCCTATAAGTTCCAGGCAGTGGCTTGGGTCGATCTCGGTGGTGCGCGGCGGGGTCTCGATGCGGCGTTTACCGCTCAGGTACTCCCCGGTGAGGGATTCTGGGCAGGCGGCGATCTGTTCGGCGGTGCCCTGGGTGATGATGCGCCCGCCATGCACCCCGGCCCCCGGTCCGATGTCCACCACGTGGTCCGCACAGCGGATCGCATCCTCGTCGTGCTCCACCACGATCACCGTGTTGCCCAGATCCCGCAGGTAGACCAGGGTGTCGAGGAGGCGTTGGTTGTCCCGCTGGTGCAGGCCGATGGAGGGTTCGTCCAGCACATACATCACCCCCACCAGACCGGCGCCGATCTGGCTGGCCAGGCGGATACGCTGGGCCTCGCCTCCGGACAGGGTGTCGGCGCTGCGGTCGAGAGTCAGGTAGTCGAGTCCCACGTTGACCAGAAAATGCAGCCGTTGATCGATCTCCTTGAGGATCTTGGCGGCGATCTCCCCCCGTTTGCCTGTCAAGCCGAGGCTGGCGAGGGTTTGCTGCGCCTGGCCGATGGGCATTTTCGCCACCTCGGGCAGGGTATAGTTCTCGATGAACACATGCCGGGCTCCCTGATTCAAACGGGAGCCGGAGCAGTCGGGGCAGGGTTGGCTGGAGATGTAGCGGGAGAGCTCCTCGCGCACCGCGTTGGAGTCGGTTTCCCGGTAACGGCGCTGCATGTTGGGGATGATGCCTTCGAAGGGATGGCTTTTCTTCACCGAACGGCCCCGATCGTTGAAATAACTGAATTCGATGGTCTCCTCGCCACTGCCGTTGAGGATCACCTCGCGAACTGTTTGTGTGAGTTGACCGACCACCTTTTCCGGGTCGAAGAACTGTTCGACCCCCAGTCCGTCACAGGTGGGACAGGCGCCGGCAGGGTTGTTGAACGAAAACAGACGGGGTTCGAGTTCCTGCAGGCTGTAGCCGCAGTGGGGGCAGGCGTAGCGGGACGAGAACAGCCATTCGGGGCGGCTGCCGTCCATCCAGGCGACCCGCACCAGACCATCGGCCAGATTCAGGGCGGTTTCGAAGGATTCGGCCAGCCGGGTCGAGAGGTCGTCGCGGACCTTGAAGCGGTCGATCACCACATCGATGCTGTGTTTCTTGTGCAGTTCCAGGGGCGGAACGTCGTCGAGCTCCAGAATCTCCCCATCGATACGCGCGCGGATGTAGCCCTGGGTGCGCAGTTCCTGGATCAGCTTCAGGTGTTCGCCCTTGCGGTTCTGCACCACTGGGGCCAGCAGCATCAGACGCTCCCCCTCGGGTAGGGCCAGTACCTGGTCGACCATCTGACTGATGCTCTGGGCGGCCAGCTCGATATCGTGTTCGGGGCAGCGGGGCATGCCCACCCGGGCGAACAGCAGGCGCAGATAGTCGTAGATCTCGGTGATCGTGCCTACGGTTGAACGGGGGTTGTGGGAGGTGGTCTTCTGCTCGATGGAGATGGCGGGGGAGAGCCCCTCGATGTGGTCCACGTCCGGTTTCTCCATCAGCGATAGAAACTGCCGGGCGTAGGCGGAGAGGGACTCCACGTAGCGCCGTTGGCCCTCCGCGTAGATGGTGTCGAAGGCGAGGGAGGATTTACCCGATCCCGACAGTCCGGTGAAGACGATCAGCTTGTCCCGGGGCAGCTCGAGATCGATGTTCTGCAGGTTGTGGGTGCGGGCGCCGCGAATGCTGATGATATCCATAGACCGATTGTGTGAATGCTGCATTGAATTGAGCGAACCTGATACTATACGCCCTCTTCCAATTTGCTGGCAAAGAGATGTACAGATGAAGAACAAGCAGGGCGAGCGTAGCGGACTCAATGCCGAAGAACGGCGCGCGGCCTATGCGCTGTCGGGGATTTTTTCTTTACGTATGCTGGGGTTGTTCCTGATCCTGCCAGTGTTTGCTCTGTATGCGGAAGGCCTGCCGGAACACACCCCGATGCTGGTGGGCCTGGCGATCGGAATCTACGGGCTTACCCAGGCCCTGCTGCAGATTCCCTTCGGCATGCTCTCCGATCGGGTTGGACGCAAGCCGGTGATCGTTGGTGGACTGCTGCTGTTCGCCCTGGGCAGCGTGGTGGCGGCCAGTGCCGAGACCATCCACGGCATCATCCTTGGGCGCGCTTTACAGGGCAGCGGGGCGATCGCGGCGGTGATCATGGCCCTGGCGGCGGATCTCAGCCGTGAACAGCGGCGCCTGAGAATGATGGCGATCATTGGTATCAGCATTGGCATGGCCTTCGCTGTGGCGCTGATCATGGGACCGATCCTGAATGCCTGGATTGGCGTACCGGGGATTTTCTGGCTGACCGCGGGGCTGGCGTTTGTCGGCATCGGAATCGTGCTGTTCGTGGTCCCGACCCCTCGGGAGAGTCACCGTCACCGGGATGCGGAGGCGGTGCCGGGTCAGTTCGGCAAGGTGCTTTCGAACAAAGAGCTGCTGCGCCTGGACCTGGGAATCCTCACCCTGCACATGTGCCTCACTTCGGTGTTTCTCGCTTATCCGCTGGCACTGCGGGACCTGGGTATGCCGAGCGAGTCCCACTGGCATGTCTATCTGCCGGTGATGCTGGTGTCGATGGTCCTGATGGTGCCGTTCATCATCATTGCCGAGAGTAAACACCAGATGCGCAGAGTGTTTCTTGGCGGCATCGCGACCCTGGGTGCATCGGTGTTGCTCATGGTTCGGTTCGATCACACATTGATCGCCCTGGTGGTGGCCCTGGGGCTGTTCTTCAGCGCCTTCAATCTGCTCGAGGCCACCCTGCCTTCGCTGATCGCCAAGGTCGCCCCGGGGCAGTACAAGGGCACCGCCATGGGGGTCTATTCCAGTTCCCAGTTCACGGGGGCCTTCCTCGGGGGCGCCCTGGGCGGCTGGTTTCACACCCACTACGGCAATCCGGGGGTCTACCTGATGTGCGCCGGGATGATCCTGGTGTGGCTGTTGATCGCCTGGGGCATGTCCGATCCCAACTATTTGAGCAACTATCTGCTGCCGGTGGGGCCGCTCGACGAGCAGGAGATTCCTGCGCTGACCTCCCGCCTGATGGCCCTGGACGGGGTGAGCGAGGCACTGATCATCCCGGAAGATGGGATCGCCTACCTGAAGGTAGATCTTTCCGTGGTGGACCAGGAAGAGCTGGATGGATATGCCGTGACCGTGTAGTGCGGTACACTGGTGGATGCTTTGGACCGGAAACGGGCGATGGGTTCCCATCGCTGGATTCGGGTTGGTTTCCCCGGAGTCGGGCAACGGCTACGCGTATAATCGGGGATGGAATTTTCACTGCTCCAATGGAAGGAGCTGTAATCTGCTGTGGAGAATGACTGATGGCTCGTGGAATCAATAAAGTAATACTCATCGGTAACCTGGGAAAGGATCCGGAAACCCGTTACATGCCCAGTGGTGGGGCGGTGACCAATGTCACCCTGGCGACCTCCGAGACCTGGAAGGACAAAAACAGTGGTGAGCAGCAGGAGCGGACCGAGTGGCACCGGGTGGTGTTTTTCAACCGCCTGGGTGAGATCGCCGGTGAGTACCTGCGCAAGGGGTCCAAGGTCTATGTGGAGGGCAGTCTGAGAACCCGCAAATGGCAAGGTCAGGATGGTCAGGACCGCTACACCACGGAGATCGTCGCCAGCGAGATGCAGATGCTCGACAGTCGGGGTGGTGGTAGCGCCTCCTTCGATGCTCCGCAACCCCAGGCCCAACCTTCACGGGCCCCGGCCGCTTCATCGCAACCGGCCTACTCGGACAACGACTTCGACGACGATATTCCGTTCTGAATTGGAAGGCGTCTCTCAGGGTTACGGACTCAAATCTCTGGTAGGTTCAGAGCACTGCTTACCCCATGATCCGCTGAGACATGTTTACGCAGAAACGGCTCGATTTCGTCCGCTGGCATGGGGCGGGCGTAGTGAAAACCCTGTGCCAGGAAACAGCCTTCATTCATCAGAAAGTCCGCTTGGGCCTGGGTCTCGACGCCTTCGGCGATCACCAGAAGCTGCAGGCTTTTTCCCAATGCAACCACGGCCCGGGTGATCGCTGAGTCATTCGGATCATCGGGGATGTCACGTACAAAGGATTTATCGATTTTCAGCTTGGAGATCGGCAGGCTCTTCAGGTAGGCCAGGGACGAGTATCCGGTACCAAAGTCGTCAATGGCCAGTTGCACGCCGATGTCACGCAACTGGCGGAGTACCTGTGAAGAGTTTTGAGGATTGCTCATGATGGTGGTTTCGGTGATCTCCAGTTCCAGCAGCTCAGGATTGATACCGGTTTCCTGGAGAATATCCACGACAGTCTGATGAAAGTGGGCATTACCCAATTGACGACCGGATAGATTGCAATTGACCGCGATCTGATCATGGATGAACCCCTGGTCATGCCAGATCCGAGCCTGTTGACAGGCGTGACGCAGAATCCACTCCCCCATGGGTTGGATCAGGGGGGTCTCTTCCGCCAGGGGGATGAAGCGGGAGGGAGGGAGCAGACCAAGCTCGGGGTGATTCCAGCGTACCAGCGCCTCGATGCCCACCGTGGCTCCGGTTCGCATGTCGATTTGGGGTTGATAGTGGAGTATCAACTCATCCCGGGCAATAGCGCTTCGCAGGCTGTTCTCCATTATGACCCGTTCAAAGGCCAGTGTGGTCATTTCAGCAGTGTAGTAACTGTAGGCGTTGCGACCTTGTTCTTTGGCCTGATACATGGCCGAGTCGGAGTTGCGGATCAGGGTATTGGCATCGTCGCCGTCCTGTGGATAGATGCTGATACCAATGCTGGCGCTGAGGAAAAAATTCTGCTCTTGGATAGTGAAGGGTTCTACGAGGGATCCGAGGAGTTTTTCCGCGATCTTGCCGGCGATTCCCGGATGCTCCAGATCGTCGAGTATCACCGTGAACTCGTCACCACCCAGTCGTGCGATGGTGTCGCCTTCACGGATCTCTTTTTTCAGCTGGCTGGCAACCTTTATGAGGAGTTCATCCCCCGTGGGGTGGCCAAAGCTGTCATTGATCTCCTTGAAGCGGTCCAGGTCAATGAACAACAGGGCAATCAGGTTTTGGGAGCGTTTCGCCTTGATGATGGCCTGCTCAAGCCGGTCGACGAACAGCAGCCGGTTTGGCAGCCCGGTCAGGGGGTCGTGATGGGCGATATGTTCCAGGCGGCTCTCTTTCAACCTGAGTTGTTCCAGGACACCCAGATAGTCGGTAATGTCCCTTCCGGATTCAATGATGCCTGTGATGTTGCCCTGATCGTCCAGGAGGGGATTCGCCAGCATCTCGATGGTGCGTTCCTCGCCTTGCTCGGTGAAGTGACGATGGACTACCTTGGTGGTCTGCCGGGTCTCAAGAATCTGAGCCAGGGGGCAGGGATGGGCGTCTCCCGAGCAGGGTTCACTGAAATGATGGGAAACTTCGTAACATTTCGGCTGATCTTTTTGTAGATCGAACACGGACGCGCTTTGGCGTGCTGATTTGTTCATGAGGCGGACCGTATAGTCCGCCGCGATCATCAGGATCGGATCACTTACCCCGTCGACGACCTGCTGCAGCAAGGCGTGCTGACGTTCGATCTGTGACTGTGCCGCCTTGATTTCACTGATGTCCCGGGTTACCTCGAAAACAAAGGATTCATTGTCAAACTCGATAAAGTTGGAAACGATTTCCACCGGGATGAGGTGTCCGTCACGATGCCTGTGCATGGCTTCGAAGCGCTCGGAACCCAACTTTTTCAGTCTTTCGACGCGACTTGGAAGGGTCTCTTGAGTGACCTCGGGGTCGATTTCGCTGAGATTCATCGACAAAAGCTCTTCCAGTGTATAACCCAGGATTTCACACCCGGCCGAATTAACATAACGAAATTGTCCATTGGCACTGATCAGCAGTGCTGCTTCCGATACATGCTCCAGGGCATATTGACTGAGTGCCAACAGGCGTTCGGCATCTCTACTCTCGGTGATATCCTGAACCGTACCAATGGACTGCTGGGGTTCGCCCTTGTCGTTGTAACTGGTTTCGCGGTGTTCGAGCACCCATTTGACCCGTCCATCCGGAAACAGCAGACGATGGGTGGTCTCGCAGGGTTGATGGGTTTCCAGGGATTTCTGGTAGACCCGATTGACTTCCTCCCGGTCCTGGGGATGGATGGTATCGAGGAAGGTTTCGAAGGAGCTCTCGGTATTGCCACGATCGATCTCAAAGATTCGATAGATCTCCTCTGACCATCTCAAGCGGTTTTGAGGGATATCCAGTACCCAGTTGCCCATTTTGCTGATGCGTTGTGCTTCGGCCAGTTCACGGGTTTGGTCGAGCACCTTCTGTTCCAGTTGGTC
>JARRNW010000255.1:0-5553 GCA_037384565.1 Candidatus Thiodiazotropha sp. | reverse complement strand
CCTGCGTGGATCAGGTGCGGTACTCCGCATTGATCTTGACGTAATCGTAAGAAAAATCGCAGGTCAGAACCCGGGTCTGGGCCTCACCCCGCCCCAGATCCACCCGGATGGTGAATTCGCTACGCTGCATCACAGCCTGCCCCGCCGCCTCGGTGTAAGCGGCCGCCCGGCCACCCTGTGCCACGATACACACATCATCCAGCCAGATTGCCACCCGCTCGATATCCAGCGCCTGTATACCGGCGCGTCCGACCGCCGCCAGAATCCGTCCCCAGTTGGGATCGGAAGCGAACAGCGCGGTCTTCACCAGGGGCGATTGGGCGATGGTATAGGCTACATCCCGCGCCTCCTGTTCGTCGGCAGCGCCCTCAACCCATACCTCTACCAGTTTGGTCGCCCCCTCGCCATCGGAGATGATCTCACGAGCGAGACTCATGCAGACTTCCTGAACCGCTTGGACGAAAGGCGCAAAAATCGCCGCACCACGATCATTCAGTGGCGCCAGAGAAGAAACTCCGCTGGCAATCAGTACGCAGGCATCATTGGTCGAAGTATCCCCGTCTACGGTGATGCTGTTGAAGGAGGGCTTGACCGCCTGTTCCAGGATCTCCTGCAGGAGGCTGGGTTCAACCGCCAGATCGGTGGCGAGATAGGCGAGCATGGTGGCCATGTCGGGGCGGATCATTCCGGAACCCTTGGCCATGCCGGTCACCCGGACCGCGACCCCATCGACCTCAAATTGCCGGGTCACCAGTTTGGGACGGGTGTCGGTGGTCATAATCGCCCGCGATGCGGGCTCCCAACCATCCTCGCTAAGATCCTGCAGGGCTCTGGGCAGAGCCTCGTTGATCCGTTCCCAGGGAAGCGGCTCACCGATCACCCCGGTGGAGAATGGCAACACCTGCCCGCTACGACATGGGGCGGCGGCTTCAGCCAACGCCTGACAGGTCCTGCGAGTGCTCTCCAACCCCGGTTGACCGGTGCCCGCGTTGGCATTACCGGAGTTGACCATCAGGAAACGGGGCCGGTCTTGCTGCAGATGCTGGCGGGCCAGTTGTACCGGAGCCGCGCAGAAGGCATTACGGGTAAACACCGCGGCACAGTTACCGGTTTCCGGGATTTCGATCACTAACAGGTCGTTGCGGTCGGCATACTTGATACCGGCAGCAGCCACACCAAGCCGTACACCTGGCACGCGGTAGGCGGATCCCGTCATATCAGTTCAAACGTCCGTGGCACTGCTTGTATTTCTTACCGGACCCACAGGGACAGGGCTCATTGCGCCCGACTTTGCGGCCGTCACGGACAAACGGTTGATGGGCGGCTTGATCGGCCTCATCCGGGGTTTCCCCGCTTGATTGAGCCTCTTCCGGTAGACCTTCGAAGGCCTCGTGTTTGAACTCGAACTCATCCACCCGGTTCTGTTGTTCCTGGCGGGCCAGTTCCTCGGGCATCTGTACCTGTACCCGGGAGAGCAGGGTAACCACCTCACGCTTGATGCTGTCGAGCATGTTGGAAAACATGGCGAATGCCTCGCGCTTGTACTCCTGTTTCGGGTTCTTCTGCGCATAGCCCCGCAGATGAATACCCTGGCGCAGATAATCCATGGCCGCCAGATGCTCTTTCCAATGGCTGTCCAGGGTCTGCAGCATCATCGCTTTCTCGAACTGACGCATGTTTTCAGCGCCTACCAAATGTTCCTTTGACGCGTAACCGGAGACCAGAATCTCAAGAATCTTCGCCTTGAGCGTCTCTTCATGCAGATCGCTCTGCTCATCCAGCCACTGCTGCACCGGCCACTCGCCGCCAAAGCTCTCTCCCAGGGCCTCGCTCAATCCGGGTACATCCCACTGCTCTTCGATGCTCTCGCGAGGAATATGCGCATGAAATACCTCGTCGAGAATATCCTCGCGCAGGGCTTCGATAGAACTGGAGATATCGTTGGTGTCCATCAATTCATTACGTTGCTCGTAGACCACCTTACGCTGGTCGTTGGCTACGTCATCGTATTCCAGCAGCTGTTTGCGGATGTCGAAGTTGCGCCCTTCGACCTTGCGTTGCGCGTTTTCGATGGCCCGGGAGACCCAGGGGTGCTCGATCGCCTCGCCCCGCTCCATACCGAGTTTCTGCATCAGATTCCCCACCTTCTCCGAGGCGAAGATACGCATCAGGTTATCCTGCAGGGAGAGGTAGAAACGGCTCGAACCCGGATCACCCTGGCGACCGGAACGACCCCGCAACTGGTTGTCGATACGCCGGGACTCGTGACGCTCGGTACCGATTACATGCAGCCCCCCTGCATCCAGCACCTGCTGGTGGCGTTGTGACCAGGTCTCCCGGGTCTCGGCGATCTGAGATTCATCCGGATTCTCACCCAGGGCTTCGATCTCGGTCTCGAGATTGCCGCCAAGTACGATGTCTGTACCGCGACCCGCCATGTTGGTGGCGATTGTGACCGCACCGGGACGGCCCGCCTGGGCAATGATCATCGCTTCCTGTTCGTGGTGCTTGGCGTTCAACACCTTGTGCTCCACGTTATTTTTATTGAGCAGACTGGAGACCAGCTCCGAGGTTTCTATCGACGCGGTACCCACCAGTACCGGTTGCCCGCGCTGCACGCAATCCCGTACATCTTCCAGGATCGCCTCATATTTCTCCTCCGGGGTCAGGTAGACCAGATCCCCCATATCCTTGCGGACCATCGGGCGGTTGGTCGGGATAACCACCACTTCCAGACCGTAGATCTGCTGAAATTCGAAGGCCTCGGTATCCGCGGTACCGGTCATACCGGCGAGTTTATTGTAGAGGCGGAAATAGTTCTGAAAGGTGATCGAGGCGAGGGTCTGGTTCTCGTTCTGGATCTTCACCCCCTCCTTGGCCTCCACCGCCTGGTGCTGGCCATCGGACCAGCGGCGTCCGGGCATGGTGCGCCCGGTAAACTCATCGACGATGACAATCTGGCCGTCCTTGACGATGTAGTCCACGTTACGCTGGAACAGGGCGTGGGCGCGCAACGCGGCATTGGCGTGATGCATCAGGATGATGTTGGCGGAGTCGTAGAGACTCTGCCCTTCACCCAGCAGTCCTGCTTCGGTCAATTTCTCTTCGAGGTGTTGATGTCCCTCTTCACTGAAATAGACCTGACGCGCCTTTTCATCCACGGAATAGTCACCAGGACCGAAATCGGGTTTGCCCTCTTCGTTGGTGATGGGATCCTGACGGGTGAGTTGCGGAATGATCTGGTCGACCTTCATATAGAGTTCGGAGGAGTCTTCCGCGGGCCCGGAGATGATCAACGGGGTACGCGCCTCATCGATCAGGATCGAGTCGACCTCGTCCACGATGGCGTAGAAGGGGGGACGCTGCACCCGCTGATCCGCACTGAACGCCATGTTGTCGCGCAGGTAATCGAAGCCATACTCATTGTTGGTGCCATAGGTGATATCCGCGGCATAGGCCTCACGCCGGGTGACCGGGCGAAGATGGGGATATCCACCCGATTTACCATCGTAGTCCGGGTCGAACAGATAGGAGGCATTGTCCGGCCCCATACCGCCAGAGGAGTTGATCACACCCGTGGTCAGACCCAGAAAGTGGTACAGACGCCCCATCCAGGAGGCATCGCGCCGGGCCAGGTAGTCATTGACCGTAACCACATGAACCCCGCGTGCCGGCAGTGCATTGAGATAGGCCGCAAGTGTCGCCACCAGGGTCTTGCCCTCACCGGTGCGCATCTCGGAGATTTTGCCATCATGCAGCACCATGCCGCCGATCAGCTGAACGTCGAAATGCCGCATCTGCATGACCCGCCGCCCCGCTTCGCGGACCACCGCAAAGGCCTCGTTCATCAGATTGTCCAGGGACTCACCGGCCTCGAGCCGGGCACGAAAGTCAGCGGTCTTCTGCTGCAGCGCCTCGTCCGAGAGTTTTTCCAGCTCCGCCTCTAGGGCCGAAATATGGGTGACCTTTTTGGCCATCCGTTTGATCAGCCGCTCATTGCGGCTGCCGAAGATCTTTGTAAAGATTTTACTAACCATGAATCGGGGTTTCCGTCAAACAGCGAAATGTTTGCGATCATACAGCATGCCGGGACGCTGCTAAAGGATGGTGTCGCAGATTGTCAAGTTGCCAGCTCAGTCTCCGTTTCGATCAAAAGACATGCCGGCTGGGCAGGTACTAGGTAATTATTACCTGAATTCGGAAATTCAGGTATTAGAGAGCGCTGGCGGGCATCGGTTCCGCAGGATCAACCCTGGTTACGTTTCGTCAGGATATATTTCGTCGGATCGACGATTTTTCCGTTTCGAACCACCTCAAAATGTACATGGGGTCCGGTGGAACGTCCGGTGGAACCCATGGTGGCAATCACCTCACCCTGCTTGACCCGGTCTCCGATCTCCACCAGGACATCTTTGTTGTGGCCGTAGCGGGTGACGTATCCCTTGCCATGATTGATTTCAACCAGCTCCCCATAGCCATAGCGCTTACCCGCCCAGGTGACCACGCCCGAGGCGACCGCCACCACATCGGAGCCCTCCTTACCTGCGAAATCCATGCCTTTGTGCATGGCGCGCTTACCGGTAAAGGGGTCATTGCGCATCCCGAAATAGGAGGAGATCCAGCCTTTGGTGACCGGTCGGCCGGTTGGGTGTACCGCCTCCTCGAGGTTCGAGTTCATAATCAAGTCTTCGACCAGGGAGAGCTGCTGCTGGCGATGTTCGATCATCGCCTCTAACTGATCCATCTCACTCAGCAACCCCGGCAGCGCGGAGGGTTCATCGAGGGACTGAACCGACTCGGGACCACCCAATGCAGGGGCAATATCGAAACTGAATTCACCTTTGTCGAGCCCCCCCATATCCACCAGACGTTCACCCAGGGCATCAAGCCGCAACAGCTGTGACTGGAGTTGTCCCACCCGGATCGCCAGGGCGTCGATCCCACTCTGGGTATCCTGCTTGACGTCTTCGAGGAGCATCCTTTCCTGTTGGAAAGTGCGTTTCAGGCTGGTGACCAACTGGTGTTCCGGGAATTCGGTATTACTCACTCCCATGCGGTATCCAACCCAGAGCATACTCAGGCCGAACAGCAGTGCCAACCCGATGAACAGGGAGACTCCCAGCCAGGAAGCCGCGTGCCCATGATCATGATTAATACCGCGTAAGTATATGATTCTCATCGCCCCAAATTACAGTTTGCCGGGTTACATATACAGTTTTTTCGTTCAAAAACCCACGAACTTTACCATTTTCTATCAAAAAAGTGGTGTTTTTTTGTTCACACTTTTGAGTAGTACCCTGACGCTCCAACCCGAAACCCCGGTGATCGGGACCGGTATTCACACAGATCAGTCATCATAGACAGCTTAGGACCTTGAAAAAAAGAATTCACCGAAATGACTGGTTGCCACGCTATAATCATGTATTCATTCTGAGACACTACATATCATTACCTGATTACCCACTTTACTCAGCCAGTAGATCAGTCGCCGATAGTAGTTTTGAGTGTTGAGTTTTTAGTTTTGAGTGGATGAGTTCGCTGCGCTCACAAATT
>JARRNW010000254.1:0-5556 GCA_037384565.1 Candidatus Thiodiazotropha sp. | reverse complement strand
GCCTGATCCACTGTTCGTCTGCTTCACAGACTGCGTTACGATTCGTGCCGAGACAGATGGTCACACCACACAGATAGCCATCCGCCACCCCACCATTCATGGAAATGGTGGTACCACTTCCACTATCGTCACCATAGCTACCACCGCCACAGGCACTCAGGGAAATGACGCTTACGGTTGCCGCCAAAAGGGCTTTTTCCATTTTGATTAGAACGCGTTCCTTCGGTATCGAATTTCGCTATATATTATTGCGCGAGAGAACCACGGGACTGCGGAATGCCGAACCCGCGATACATCGCAACACCCGTTGGCACTGAAATTTCATTCCCGCATCATCAATTCTAGCTTGTCTAGAGGAGATTAGACGCTAACCCATGCCACCAAACTCACCGCCTTCAGTGGCACGTGGCCAGGCATACTCGATACAGTTTCGCCCGTTCTGCTTAGCCTGATAGAGCATCTTGTCCGCTGCCTCAAAGACTGTTGCCGGAGTACTGTTGTTACTCGGTATCATAGTGCTGACACCGACACTGATGGTGACAAAGTCGCTCACAGCAGAGGCAGCATGGGAGATCTGCAACCCAAGTACGGCGGTGCGGCAGCGTTCCGCCAATACCAATGCCACTTCCCGATCCGTGTTTGGCAGCATGAGCACGAACTCTTCTCCACCATAGCGTGCCAATAGATCCATAGCTCGGGTCGCCACATTGTCCAACGCCTTCGCCACCCGGATCAGACACTCGTCGCCCATGACATGCCCATAACAGTCGTTGTACTGTTTGAATTGATCAACATCGATTACAAGCAGGGATATCGGTTCCCGACTACGAAGTGCCCGTGCCCATTCCGTTTCCATAGCCTGGTCATACATTCTGCGGTTAGCCAGACTGGTCAGGGCATCCTGCAGGGAGAGTGATTCCAACTGCTTGTTCAACCGAACCAGTACATCTTCCATTTTCTTGCGTTCTGAAATATCGAAGATAAATCCAACCAGCGCTGTCGTTTCACCGTTTTCTCTGAGGACATGCACCACATCACGCACCCAAACATAGCCGCCATCACGAGTCAGTGCGCGGTAATCCGCCTCATGATCGATTCCATGCTCCGACTGAGAGATGCACATATTTGCAGTTGATTCACGTTCTTCAGGATGAATCCGATCTATCCAGTCCTGTGCGGTTGACCAGCTTGACTGTTCCCAGCCCAGAAGCCTTTCGATCTGCGGACCGATATATTCGAATTGCTTAGTCTTCCAGTTAAGCTTCCAGGGTATCGCTTTGGTTGACTCCAACAACGTTCTGTAAAGATCGTCCTTGTCGTCATTTAAAGTTGCCATGCACAGCCTCCTGTATCTAATAAAAAAGTAATGTCTAACATTTTTCGATGTTTATTGTTTTACACCGCCCATATTTTTTTGCGGCATGCATAGTCATCAGGAATGCATTTGACCCTCATCTCATGGTTTCCAGGCAGGCACGACACCACGCGCCATGGCAAGCGTTCTTTTATTGTACATAAGGACCGTATCCGCCGTGACCATAGCCGAATCACCCACTGTCAACGCATATTCCCCCACCAAGGTACCATCGCCATGGATAGTATTTGAGGGTGTATAAAGTGCGTATCCGTAGGGAATCACAAAGGCCGTGAAGTGATAGTCGCCGTCGCTGTTGCGTTTGCCAATCACGATGTAACCACCACAGCTCTCTGACAAAGGCACATGCACATGCGGAAAATCATGGGTCTCAACAAAGACCCCACCACCACCATAGCGCCGCATGAGAAAATCCTTTTTGTAGTCCTTCGTGTAGTCATAGCGCATCATCACAATCTGAAACTGCGCGGAGACAACCGCGAATGCCTCTCCATTTTTGATTAACTGAAGACCGTAATGCCTGACATTCTCTGCTGTTGCTGTGACGACGGGAATCTTGAAGCCATCGGGAACCAGTAGAGCGCCCATGCCGCCGAAGGTGTTAGCACCGCTACCGTGAACTACCCGGATCCCCTTCTCCAAGGCCTGCTGAGTGTTATTCCATTCGGCATCAACTACGACATGCGGGGTATCCAATACCACCTTGCCAACTACCCGTTTTCTCGCCAGATCCAACTTCCAAGTCGTCACACCCTTGTCAAAAAAGGCAACCTCTCCATGGGTACTCAGTACCACCTTGTGCTTATCAACCTGTCGGCCCTTCACAGCGTAGCGTATCAGCTCTGAATCCTTTATCAGTGTTTTTTTCAACAGTCCGTTTTTATAGATTTCCCGTTTCTTTTTCATTTTTATTTCATCTCTATGTCACTGTTATTGACACATAACACAACGCTTTAAACGCTAGTTTCCGAATTCAAATCCTGATTCAGGCTCCGCCGTTGGTGCGGATCTGGATAGTACTTTGAACTCCGAAACTTGAATTAAAAGCAGAGTCTGGCATTCACAACTTTAGTGCCTGGCGTTAACCATCTCCGCTAAACAAACAATTTACTTATTGTTTTTCTGAATATTATCATTAGTGCGGCATATCTACCGGAATCTTTATGGAATTTTTCATATTGGACTGAGGTGCAGCGCCGAAGCCAGTGTGGCAGTGGGATTGAAGGCATCTACATCCTCATCATCCACCGTGAATGGACACCTCCAGAAACTCAAGACGATCGCGCAACCTGATGGTGAAGGTGTGCGCAGGTTTGTTATTTGAAGAGTGATTCTGATACATCCTGGATTTGCAGAGCACTGATCACTTCATCGATCGGTATCAGGAAGTTGATATTTAGTGACCCACCACTGCTGTTAAACAAACCTGACACCGCGATACCGATCACTTCACCCTGTTCACTTAAGGCTGGACCACCTGAATTACCGGGATTGACTGCAGCATCGGTTTGATAGTAGCGCTGTGCATCTTCCATACGCCGCTCTGCAGAGATGATGCCTCGTGTAACCGTGTGGCCCAGGCTTTCGTCCAATGGCGTACCAATGAGATAAACGCTGTGGCCTACACCGATACCGTTCCTTGCCAATGAAAGTGCCGGTAAAGGAACTGATTCGTCGAGCTTAACCAAGGCAACGTCGCGATGGATGTTCTGACGAATAATGTGGGCTTTTATGCGTTGTTCGCCCGCAAGTATCAACACCTCTGAAGACTTTCCCACGACATGTGAGTTCGTTATGACATATCCATCACTACTTATTACGAAACCACTCCCATGCCCGTGAGGCGACCGGACCGTAACCGTTGCGGCTTTAATCTGCTCAATTTGGTCAGTAAATGACTGTTTTTTATGAGAATATGAAAGCTTTATTGTAAGTGGCTTGTCCGAAGTAACAGTAGTTTTTGGTTCTTTTCTACCCAATGCTGCAACAAAATCTGAATGTGACAATAGATTTTTGACGGCACTATCAAAAGCACCGAGGCCGCCAAACTCCACCTCGACCGGATTATTTTTACCGTAGGTCTCATGGCTAGATCCTTCGCTTGTCGTTTCGTAAATGATCTCTCTATTGAGCGGGTCATAAAGCTTCCAATCGACGCGCATATAGTCGCCCACTTCAACCTGATCTGCCACATTGTTACGATGGCAACTGTTGATTTTGATCGCTTTTATTACCGCCGCGATCTGCAACTCTTCTGGCTGAGACTCCATACCAGAGAAGATCTGCAGTTCATCGTCGAGAACATTATACCCATTGTCACGTAGCAGCCCTGCGAAGTGGGTTTTGTAGGCGCTACCGTTGACTTCCGCGTGATTGTGCTTCAGGTATACAGCACTATTGGAAGATGACGTGCATGTTGCCCCATAGAACCTATAACCTATTGTTTTAACGGCCTTATCGCTACCAGATAGATCAACAATTATTTTACTAAACTTCAGCAGTCTTGTTTTTTCCGCTGGTTTTATCGGATCATTGGTCGCAACTTTACGAATATTGCTAAATGAAGCGGAGTTGCCGGTTTTAGGCGCATCAGGAAGATCAATACTCGTCGCATCGCGATCTTCAGGTCGTCTGTCGCCAAAATGCACCTTGCCATTGGCATCGGTCCAACGGTAAACCCCGGCTTCCACCGTAAGCGTGACGGCCGTTAGAAGTATCACTCCAACGGCAATATACAATATTCTTCGCATCTCTTTTTTCGCTTCTAGGACTCAACTGAAACAGCACCAGAGCCTATAGCGGCAGTGATCAATACTTCTTTAATCCCCATTTACGTGAGATCAGGCCAGCATATTAGTATCCGAAGTGAGTGCATACGCACTGTTTTCCTTCATCAATACATAGCGCAAGGATAAAATTCTTAACTTCTGGTTCTTAACCGTCTTCTCAGTATGATCATACTGCCCCACATACAATGGAGTTAGACCAGTGTTGATAAAATCACATAGATTTGTAGCCCTTACTGCATTATTTATATATTGAATCATCATGACTATTAAAAAACCCACAATCATCTGGATCCTGCTGTCAATCCTGCTATTTTCAACATCAGCGATAGAAGCAGATATTTTCAAGTGGACAGATGAGTACGGTAAAGTTCACTTCTCCGACAAAAGACCCACTGATGCTGATGCCAGTAAAATCAAGCTCAAGATCAATACCATCAAAAGTATCAGTTACGACAGATCACTTTTCAATCTCGGCAAGAAAGTCGTTCTCTATAGCACTGAATGGTGTGGGTATTGCGCTAAAGCCAAACACTATTTCAAAAGTAAAGGAATTCGATTTACCGAATATGATATTGAAAAAAGTGACAAAGGAAGAAGGCAATACCAGAAGATGGGAGCCACCGGTGTACCGGTTATCCTGGTAGGAAACCAAAGGATGAATGGCTTCAGCGAGGCTGGATTTGAAAAGATTTACAATAATCAATAGCTAAGTTAAGCACTCACACCCGATAGCACAGATAGAGGCAGTCACCAATATCAGTGCTGCGTTCAAAAGACGCCGGTACCTGTCCATGCGTTTTACTTGGCATATACAAATCTGTTTTCGTTTGTTGGGTGTCAAGCAGGCGAAAACTGATAATGCTGTTACAAAATTCCCGTCACGCAAAACCATTTTCCACCCAAGGTTAGGCAGAACCGTTTCATCCCGCCTCTGGAGATACGGGAGATACTGCGACACCCACCATTCACCAAAGAGACAAATCAACATGTTCTACTGATATGTGATTATCATCTACAGATTACTTCTTTGTGTGCCGATTACTTTATTAATGACCAAGTACGCACATGCCAACATACATGATTTTTGCATGACAAACCAAACTCTGCCTGAAAGATATCAGGCAAGCGAAGCCTGATAGATCTGCAATGAAAATCCATTCGTGCAAAACCAATTCCTACCTAAGGCACGGCAGAACTGCTTCATCCCTTCACTGTCATGTAAGTTCCGCCAGGTTGCATCCTGTGTTCATACCAGGGAGGTTCACCCATAATGAAAAAAGCCGGCATGGCGCCGGCTTTAAAAGGTTCCGGACTGATGCCCGGTTCTATCTTTTTATTATTTGTATTCGCCGAAGACGAATCTCGGTTTCAACCAGTACACCAGCATGGGCA
>JARRNW010000253.1:0-5559 GCA_037384565.1 Candidatus Thiodiazotropha sp. | reverse complement strand
GATTTTGGAATATCCCCTTGATTCAAGTCACTACGCCGCAGATTCTGTAACAAAACTGCAGTTATTGGGGCATACTACCCCTGCAGTTGGGATGGATTTACCCAGTTTTCAGGCTATTCGTCGTTGTGTGCGGCTGTTTTGTTTGTGACACACGGAATGAATGCTGCAATGCATGACGAACAACACTTTGTGCTGGCTTGCGACAGATATGCTGACTATGCTTTATAGATTGATCATCTGTGCGCTGATTTCTGAGCTTACGATGGGCTCTGTTTGGGCGCAGGATGGGGTACCGGCTTGGGTCGGTTTGAGCGAGCGATGGGCTAAGATCCGGTTTGATTTTCCTATCGAAAAACGGGGCGAAGCGCTGAAAGCCCTCGTTCAGGAATCTCAACAGGTGTTAACTGCGAATCCCCAGCAGGCGGAGCCCCTGGTTTGGCATGCCGTGATTCTATCCACGCTCGGGCGGTTTCGTGGCGGGAGTGAGGGATTAGGATTGGCCAAGCAGGCCAAGCTTGCGCTGGATCAGGCTGAAAAGATTCAACCCGAGGTCCTGGATGGGCTGATATATACCCTCAAGGGAAGCCTTTATTTCAAAGTGCCTGGATGGCCCATTGGTTTCGGCGACCCGGGTTTAGCGGAAAACTATCTGAAAAAAGCTCTGGCATTGAATCCGGGTAATATCGACGCCAACTATTTCTACGGAGAGTTCCTCCTGCACAAGCGGGATTTCAAGGGGGCAATAATGGCCTTCGATCGGGTTTTGTCGGCCGATCCCCGGCCTGGGCAGACCCTTGCGGATGCCGGGAGAAAGCGGGAAGCCCGTGCTGCCATTGACAGAGCCAACGGGTTGATCCGGCAACAACAGGTGGAAATAAACAGGGTGTTACAGTGAAAGAGAAAACCACTGCAAGATCTGTGGAAATCTGAGAATGCGTATACTGCTCGTGGAAGATGATCATCATTTGGGCGAAGGCATCTGCCTGGGATTGAAAGAGTTGGGCCATACCGTTGACTGGGTACAGGACGGGCTGGCAGCCATGCAGGCCCTGCAAACAGAGCATCTCGATGCGCTGTTGCTGGATCTTGGATTGCCTAAAAAGGACGGCTTGATCATTCTCCAGGAGTTACGTCAGAATGAGATTGATCTCCCGGTGCTGATTCTGACCGCCCGAGACACCATCGAAGATCGCATTCAGGGACTGGATATGGGGGCGGACGATTATGTCGTCAAACCCTTTGATCTTCTGGAAGTGAATGCACGCCTGCGGGCGATTACACGCCGGCGGGAGGGGCGAGCGGTGCCCGTGATCAGTTTTGCTGACCTGGTTCTTGATCCGGCAGCAAGACGGTTGACCAAGGGAGGGGAGGAGATTTCTCTGGGCGCGAATGAATTTGTGGTGCTGGAATCCCTGCTTACTCATCAAGGCAGGATACTGTCGCGACGCTTTCTAGAAGAATCACTCTACGGTTGGGATGAAGGCGTGGAGAGCAATGCCGTGGAGGTTTATATCCACCATTTGCGAAAGAAACTGGGCCAGGATCTGATCAAAACGGTCCGCGGGGTTGGTTACATTATCCAAAAACAGAAATAGATCGGGGTTGCGCAGTCACATGGGTGGCACTTCCATACGCAGAAGACTGTTGATCAGTCTCATATCGACAATTCTCATCCTATGGCTTATTGCGGCCTTTTTTGTCTATGAAGACGCGACTCACGAGGTGGAGGAGATCTATGACGCGACACTTGCGCAGGAGTCGCGCATCCTGGCTACCCTGATGGCCCACGAGATCGAGGAAGACAAAGAAGTTGAGAAAAAGCTTCAATTACTGGTTGATGAATTGGGAGGGGGAATCATTAACCAATCGGAGTTACTCAGGAGCTTATTACAGAAATATTCCTCGAATCAGGAGGGCAAGGATTACCTGACATTAATCCCCCGGGATCTAATGAACGGGCATCGTTATGAGGCGAATATCGCCTTTTTGATCAAAGGGACCAATGGCCGAACCTATTTGCGTTCCAATCTTCCGTCCGAGTTCAATGAGTTCAAGGAGGGCTACCACAATGTCACTATTGAGAACCGCGCATGGCGCATGTTTGGCGTGAAACAGGTAAATGGCGAATTCAATGTACAGGTGGGCGAGTTGTTGGCACTCCGGCAGGAGACGGTTTCGGAGATTGTATTCAACAGTCTGTGGCCAATCTTGATCTTACTGCCGATGATGGGGGGGTTGATCTGGCTGATGGTTGGTGGTGGTCTAAAACCCTTGAAGATCATTGCCCGCAAGGTCGAAAACCGAGAGCCCAATGCGCTGGATCCGATTGCCATTGACAATGTGCCTGTTGAGGTGGCACCCATGGTGGAGTCTCTGAACCGCCTGTTTCACAGGGTTCAATCCGCGTTGGAGAATGAGCGGCGCTTTACAGCGGATGCCGCTCATGAACTTCGCACACCTCTCGCCGCACTCAAGACACTTGCTCAGGCGAAATCGCTGGGCGGCAATCTGGAACACAAGGATTTCCTGGATCAGATCACCCGTGGGGTGGATCGCCTAACGCATCTGCTGGAGCAACTGCTGACTCTCGCCCGCATGGACAGTCAGGCCGTCGGTGATACCCATGTACAATCAGTGGATATACAGCGTGAAACCATCAATATCCTCTCTACTATCGCATCATCGGCATTGGAAAAAGATATCGAGATTTCTTATGACGGACCGGAGGATCCGGTGTATGTGCCCGGCTATTCACCGGCTATTCAGATTCTGCTCCGAAACATCATCGATAACGCGATTCGCTATACTCCGGAATGCGGTGAGGTGAGCGTCAGGCTGGAGAGACAGGGGGATCAAGTCTTGCTTGAGGTAATCGACACTGGGCCCGGTGTTCCGGAAGGCCAGCAGCAGGGCCTGTATCAGCGGTTTCGCCGGGGTGAGGCGGCCCAGGCGCCAGGCAGTGGTCTCGGACTTGCTATTGTCAAGCGTATCGTTGATCTGCATCGGGCAGTGATCAGCATGCAGAATCGCACGGATCGAAGCGGTTTAAAGATGAGTGTACTGTTTCCGGCGGATCGGTGACCTAGCCTATTGGGATGCCGGGTTAACAGGAAACAGGGTTTCAAGCCTGTCTTTGGCAGGAGAGCCACAGGGGTCTCGGTCAGTCGCTGTGATGATATTATGTACAGAGAACCTTTACCCGAGCCAACAGGTCTTCAAGGTAGTTCAGCCTGCGGATCGACAGATTGACCTTGTCGGCCAGTTCCGAATCATCTTCATCATCTTCGATGAGGTCAAAGGTGTCTTCGAAATAAAACACGAAAAAACTGTCAAGAAAGAAGATCTCCCGGGTGGTATCCATGATCAGGTTATCGAGACCGAAAAGGTCTATGACTCTTGGATTGTCGGATTTACGCCAGGCTTGGGCCGCGTTAACGAACCGGGACAGCTGAATACGCGCCTTGGGATTGGCGCATAGCAGTTGTATGGCTTCTTCCTCATTTTGCTGATTGGCGATGTTGAACCAGACGTTGATGGCCGTTGCGAGGACAAACAAGCTCGGGCGTCCATTGATTCGGGTAACTACAAACAGGGCATTGGGGATGATTTCATCCAGGGTTTCCTTCAACTGCCGGTAGTGACGGGCAAGCAGTTTGGTCTCCTTTTCTGAATATTCGGACAGTGGCCATTTAATGACGAATTCCGTGTAGCTGGTTTCGATTTCGTGGTCAACGATCTCTTCAAATCGCTTACTGCTACGCCAGACTTCACAGTGACTGCCGATTGTGGATATCAGGGTGGCTCTGAAGCGATCATGATCGAGACAGGCGATATCCACAACGATTTGATCTGTCTCTTTTCTGGACTTGGGCATCTTCAATCACTACCGGGAAAATCTGGAATACATGTCCGGGGCTCTCGTGCCGTATCCACCCAGAGATCTCCATGAGGGTGAAAACCGACATTCTAATCCTCCGGTAACCTCGGTGGGGCGTCAAGGGGGGTATTTGAGGTGCTCCTGAAATCAGAAATTTTGAATTTCTGCCGACCTCAGGAAATCTGTAACAACTCGGATGATAGAGGTTGGCGGATCCTGGTAAGGATATTATTATGACGCCCTTGAAACCTCGATACTGAATTAGGGATTCGGGACGATTGATAACCCATCCACGATAGGGTGTTGTTCCCATGAAAATGCGCCAATAGGGGCGCGAGGAGAGGAGTTTGATCATTCCAGTCGGCGGTGTTGGTCGCCTCACACGTAGCTGTACCACACCTCGCTTTGTTGCTCTTCCTGGTCGAAGAGAATGCGCCAACCGCACGGGTTCGGTGAGTGTAGGCAGGTACTGAGAGGTAGCGGATTCATGTGGGTGTTTATCACAGGTATCACGGACGGATGCTCGGCCCGTGATTTAAAAAGACTGGTCAGCAGACAAATGGGCGTGAAATGGTCCCTCTGGAAGCGCAACCACGAGGGTGTATCCCGTAGCAAGATCCTCAAAATCCAGTACCGTAATTCCCGCTCATGGGAGTACCATGGATTGGTATATATTCGCAGTCCTGATTCGGTTCACAGTCTGATAGGACGCTTGAATGCCACGTTCATGAAGGGGGGGCGCCTGCACGCCCATCCTTATATACGACGAATTGCTACCAGGGACCGGCGCAGACTGTATCTGGATTCGACTGCCGATTTTCCTGGAAATCGCCGATTGTCAGAGCGTCGTCGGGATAGTTCGGTAAGTCACCTGGTGGACAGCGTGAATTGAAAGCGATTGTGTTCGGCTGGGGTTTTTGGAAATAAATAATCATATTAAACATGATGTTACATGAATTTATTGAAGTGATTAATTATTGGTGTGGCAACAAAAAACATGAAATCTTTTGTGTAGGGAAACAACTCTGCTCGGCAGAGGAGGGTGCGCTCTGTCAGACGGGGTGCATCTACATTTTGTCCTACTTGTAACAGCTGGAGTGAATGATGACCAAACTAGTAGAAATCTAGGGAATTGGTGAAACCTATTAAGAAGTGGGTCGCTGAGGCCAAGGGGCTGCCGCCGGTTGTAACCTACTGGCAGCAGTTGTGTGCCCTGATCATGTTCTATCGATGGTCAGGGTACAAATCGCGAATGGGAAGGGAGAAGGAAATGACTCTGTTAAAGGCGAATGTTCGTCTGCTGATTTGTTTGCTGATCGGTTGGATGCCGATCCATTGTTGGGCCGAGACCGCTGTCGATGAGCAATCGACTGCTGTCGAAATGGAGCAGGATGCTGTGCCGGAAGGAGCAGTTGAGACCGAGTCTGCAAGTCCGGATTCACCGATGCAAGCAAAACCAAGCATGGTCGAAGAATCACCGGTGCCGGATGCCTATGTGGCACGTGCGGTTTTTACCACCGATGTGGTTGATCGGGAACCCGTGGATCAAATCGTCAGTGTCGCTGAAAACGCGACACAGGTGATGTTCTTCACTGATCTGCGAAATCTCCAGGGTCGTACTGTGACGCACCGTTGGGAATTCGAAGGTGAGGTCATCAGCGAAGTGCAAATAGACGTAAAAG
>JARRNW010000252.1:0-5561 GCA_037384565.1 Candidatus Thiodiazotropha sp. | reverse complement strand
GGATTGACCAGGACAAAATCGACCTTGCCTGCCTCGACAGCCGGGTCCACTTCATCGAAGGTCAGGGGGCGGATCACGAAGTGGTAACCGGGGATGCTGGCATCCAGATATTCGGCGGTGGGAACCCACATACGGTGGGTGATCTGCTCTCCGCGATGGCTCAGCACACCGATCCGCACCAGATCGGCATGGACCCAGCCACACAGACAGAACTGACTTAAAATCAACCCGATTATCAGGCAGTTGCGGCAAAGACCCGTACGCTTCGACATGCCCTCAGATTAAGTGAAAACCCTATCCCTGACAAGCGCACCCGAGGCGGAATCAAACAGACTTCTTACCCCTTTTGTCCGCCAAGGTCTTCAAGCGGCCAAAGAAACTCGATGCCGACTCCTGTTGACGTTCCTCGCGTTCGCTCAACAAAGCCTGCTGCAGCTCCTCCTGACGCCGGCGCTGCTCCTCGTTGACCTTCTCGCGCAGCGAACGACGCAAGGATTCGTCCATATCCAGAGCATAGAGGTCGGCACGTCTTCTCAACAGATAGTTCCCCAGGGTGTCCAGCCAAACCTCATCCACACGTTCCGGTACCAGCAGGCTTTTTTCCATCTTGAACTCGTTGAAATTGTTGATGAACATGCGAATCGATTTCAATTCCAGATCCACCTGAAACACAAAATCGACCTTGACCAGGACCGTGAGCTGAAAATTCAGTCCGATGATCCGTTGTTCATGGTTGCGAATCGGCCACTCGGCATATCGCATGGTCTGGGAATCCAGGAACTGGCGGGTCTCCTCCGCCTTGGGTTTTGGCATAACCGCAAACTCGCGCTCCTGGTCTGCAATACAGTTGAAGCGTAAGCGGATCAAACGGGGATTCTCGGAACTGTCCATATTCACCGTATAATCGGTCTGCTGAAGATCCTTGACCAAACCAATACCCGGCAGGGTCGCCTCCCGGCGCACGTCGTATTCGAGAATTTTGAGCTGTTCCGTCAACTCAGTGAGATAGCGGAGTATCCGCTGCATCGGCTCCTTGAAACGGGACTGGTACAAGGCCTCCTGCTGGGCCGCGGCCAATTTCTCACGATCTTCACTCTGCTGTCTTTCAGCTTCCTTTTTCAGGTCATCCAATAGCGACATAAATAACTTCCCTGTAGATTAGGCTCCACGACGAGATCTGTTTGGCACCGAAACCCTACTGGTTGATTCGCGCCAATTCAAGTCCATAAATCATTTGAACCCAGTCACCGCCCCGTTCACCGGGCAAGATCATAGAGGTCTGCGATCTCCCTGGCCCAACGGGTATCGTCAATGGTCTCCAAAACCATGGGAATGCCATCAAATCGCGTATCGTTCATGATGTAACGAAACACCTCCCAACCCAATTTTCCATCACCCAGGCTCTGATGCCGATCAACGCGCGCCCCCAGATCCGGCTTTGAGTCATTGAGGTGCATACCACGCAGGAATCTAAATCCTACGACACGCTCAAATTCATCAAATGTCTTCGCACAGGCTTCGGGCGTTCGCAGATCGTAGCCAGCCACGAAGGTATGGCAGGTATCCAGACACACCCCCACCCGCTGTTTGTCTTCTACCCCTTCGATGATCTCGGCGATCTGCTCGAATCGAAAGCCCAAAGTGCTCCCCTGACCGGCGGTATTCTCAATAACGGCGGTCACTCCCTGGGTTTGATCCAAAACCCGGTTGAGCGACTCGGCGATCCGCTTCAGACAAGCCTCATCACTGATTTTTCTCAGCGTGGCGCCCGGGTGAAAATTCAGCAGGGAAAGCCCCAATTGCTGGCAACGCCGCACTTCATCAAGAAACGCCTTCCGGGACTTTTCGAGCGCGTCGTCTTCCGGATGTCCCAGGTTGATCAGATAACTGTCGTGAGGCAATACATGCTCGGCCAGGATGCCCGCCCGCTCACAATTGACCTGAAACTGTTCAATCGCCTCGGGGGTTAAGGGTTTAGCCTGCCATTGGCGCTGATTCTTTGTGAACAGCGCAAAGGCCTTTGCACCGATTGCCTGGGCATTCAGTGGGGCATTCTGCACGCCACCGCTGGCGCTGACATGGGCTCCGATGAATTTCATGACTCGTGTAGTGTCCACTAAGACCTTTTCGTAGGTGTCCAGATTTCCTGCCGGGTACCGCCCAAATATTTGTACCAGGCCTTGAGAATCGAGAGATTGACCGCGACAAAAAACAGCGGGATTTTCACAACAGGCCAGCGATTGGCAACCGGCTCATGGTAGGCACCGATTGCCGCAGTGGCATAGAACACCAACTGCAGGAACAACAGGACCCTGAAAAAAGCCAGATCCAACAAGGCCAGATTGCTGATCAGAGCAGCCAGCAGGAAAAAAGGAACCAGCCAACGGATCAGTTTATGGGAGACAAGATAGAGGGAAAAACGCGGATACCGGAACGGATTCATCAGTCTGGCCTTCTTGAACAGGGCGGTAATACCCCTGATGAAGGTCCTGACTTTTCGGTTGAACTCATCCTTGTGCGATTCGGCCGCCTTCATATATCCAAACGACTCCGAGATCGAGATGGCTCTATAGCCATGCTCCACCGTGTTCAGTACTGAATAAAAATCGGGCGCCACCCCCTCGATAAACGGATCAATGATGCCACGACGTTGGGCATACAGCGACCCGCTGGCGCCCACGATGGATCCCGAATAGGACTCCTGGCGCCTGAGGAAGAGTTCATATCGGCCATACAACCCCTCCCCGCTGCCACCCTCGATGATATCTTCACCAGAGACACAACCCACGATGTCCTCAACAAAAGGACGCACAATCTCCGTGATCGCCTGGGGATCCAGCATGATCGAAGCATCATTGAAAACCACGATATCACCGGTTGCCACACCCAATCCGGCGTTTAGGGCATTCGCCTTACCTTTGCGCTCCTTGAGTTCGAGAAAGGTAATATTACCTAAGCCCTTGTATTCATGTACGATATTTGATGTATTATCAGTCGAACCATCGGATACCAAGACGAATTGCAAATTTCCTGAAAAGATTAATTGCGCACAGTTGTCCAGTTTGCTGGCGATCACATCCTCCTCGTTATGTACCGGGATGATCATGGACACACTCAGCTGATCCGGAAACGGCTTACCACGGTAGTCGAGCCCGGAACTCAGTCTGTTGATCAACATCAGGAGCACGGGATAGCCGAAGTAGGCGTAAAACACTAAAAACAGGGATAGCCAGAAAATGGATTGCATCATTATCTCTTGTCTCGAGATATTTTCTCATCGAAATTCCCGACATTATGCCATGCCATAGCGTTTTGTGTAATGTTTGATAAGCATGTAAGATTATTGCCACTGGTTACTCGACAGCTGACACGAAAGTGCTCGTGAACGCATCGAAAAAAGGGCGGATCGTTATCTTTATGACATCCATATCAATGACCACTGACCGCGATCCCGCTCATGTAAGTCGCGAATACAGACTGCAATCATCCGAACCACAATGAACAGGACGTTAATTCTTAAAAGTCTGCTTCAGACCCTGTCTCTCAGACGCTTTCTATTCAAAGTTCCCGATCAACCCAGAACTCTGTTCCTCACCTTCGATGACGGACCCGATCCGGTCTACACACCAAAGATTCTCGAAATACTCAACCATCATCGCATCCACGCCTCATTCTTTCTCGTAGGGCAGCAGGTTGAACAGCATGCTGAAATCCTGCATCAGATCAAATTTGGATCGCACACAGTTGGACTACACACCCACAGTCATCAAAGCATCAGATCCATGGATAAAGCACAACTGGCCACTGAGATCGAGCAAAACCAAAATGCCATCCATGAGGTCCTGGGGCTAAGACCGAGTCTGCTCAGACCCCCGAGAGGTGAGATAAGCCTATCCAGTCTGTATCATGCAATGAAGCTTGGCCTGAAAGTCGTGCATTACACAATAACATCCAATGACTGGAAACTTAAAAGCCCCGAAGCGATTCTCAATCAAATTTATCAGAGCCCGATCAGCGGCGGAGATATCATTTCCTTTCATGACAACAATGAAAACACATGCATTGCCGTGGATTCACTGATTACTGAATATAAGGAACGCGGATACAGTTTCTCGTCTCTCCAATTGATCGAATGATTAGTTATTTTATTTGTCGGATTTCAACTTAAAACGATATTCCTGATGAATTCAAACACAACCGTTAGCAAAGATAATTTTTCTATTTCATTCATTATTCCCGCCTTTAATGAAGAAAAGAACATTGGACGACTTTTTGAGTCTATCGATCACTATTGCTCGCACATTCCTCACGAAGTCATACTGGTTGATAACGGATCCACTGACAGAACCCGGGACATTGGGGAAGAATACCATGCATTTGTGCTTTGTGAGCCCGATATCAATGTCGCAGAACTGAGAAACAGAGGCGCATCCCACGCCAAAGGACGATTTTACATCTTCCTTGACGGCGACATTGAACTGACTACCCAGTGGTCGAGTGAAATTCAAGACACATTGGAAGTACTAGACGAGACACCAACTAAATTCATTACCGGCTCCAGATGTTCTCCGCCAGACGAAAAAAGTTTTCTTGAGGAGTACTGGTTTACCCACAAGGAAGAACGTGACAATAAGTACATCAATAGCGCTCATCTGATCATACACTCCCTGCTTTTTACTGACTTGAACGGCTTCGACCCCAACCTGGTAACCGGAGAAGATACCGATCTTTCAGAACGAGCCAGAAAAGAGAAAGGCACCCTGATCATCAACAATGCACACCTAAAGGTTATCCACCACGGCTACCCGAAAAACCTCATCAACTTTGTCAAACGTGAAGCCTGGCATGGCGTTCGGACGAATAAATTACTGGATGTCATATGCTGCTCGAACGTTCAATTTGCCACAGACATCTACCTTTTATTACATATTTTTCTTTTAATATCCGTACTGGCCGGATTGAAAATAATCGCACTGGGCGTACTGCTCTTGATCGTTTTGTTATTACTAGCCTCTTCTCTGTATAAATATTCATACAACATCAAACTGGCGATCATCAACAGTTTTATATTCTACTTTTACTATCTGGGAAGATCGCTCTCAGTAATCAATGCCATTCTGCATAAAACTGTCCGAAAAAGGCAGCCCAGGGGGCGCTAAGCAGCATCTCATTGCTTACCCGCGCCGACCATACGCTCCAAGATGAAGTAAGGTATCAGCGATGCAATGAGTATCTTCCATAATTCCGCCTCCGAGAATCGATACCGCAACCCTTTTTGGATATTCGCCCAGGCATCCAGCCTGTTGCGTTTCTTTAAATTGACTGATGCCATACGCCCGTACCTTCTGGCTATCGCAAGATCAATCGTATCCTGATATTTCGCATAGACTTGCTTGTCGGCGACACAATTTTTATACAGGGCTTTCATGCCATGATCGAGAAGATCCGATTTATTCGAGGTCAACCCCCCATTACCGATCCTGTAACCTGTCAGGGGAAGATTTAAATAGCTGAAAATCTCATGTTTTGAAAGACGTAAAAAGAATTCCGAATCCTCTGCC
>JARRNW010000251.1:0-5566 GCA_037384565.1 Candidatus Thiodiazotropha sp. | reverse complement strand
CAGCGCCGATGAACAGGGCGGGTCCGATGGTGCCGCCGGGTATACCGAGACCGATGCTGCAGGCGGTGGCCAGCAGTTTCGATACGACCAGCAGGGCCAGCAGGCCGAAGCCGATCTCTCCCAGCAGGATCTGGTTGACCGTGTCGTAACCTATGCCCATGACCTGGGGGACAGCGATGCCAAACAGCCCGGCCAGCAGCCCGGCCAGGGCGTAGCGCAGCTGGGTTGAGACAAAGCGGGTCCGGTTACCGATGACCTGGATCAGATGGACATAGGTGGCGGAGACTGCACCGGCGGCCAGGCCGAGCAACAGAATGAACAGCAGTTCATGCAGTGATCCCAGTTGGAACACCCCAATATCAAACACCCGTTCACCGTCGAACATCAACAGGGAAAGGCTGTTGGCGCTGACCGCCGCGAGCATGATCGGGATGAAACTGATCAGAGTGTACTCCATCATCACCACTTCAAGGGCGAAAATGACTCCCGCCAGTGGGGTATCGAAAGAGGCGGCGATCCCCGCCGCGGTGCCGCAGCCCACCAGGGTGCGAACGATGTTGTTGGGCAGGTTGAGATGCTGGCCCACCAGGGAGCCGCTGGCCGCGCCAAGGAACACGTGGGGCCCCTCCCGTCCCACCGAGTGGCCGCTGATGATGGCGATGGCCGCGCCGAAGAACTGCAAAATCAGGCCCCGGAACGACAGGTGACCCTGATGGTAGATCAGCCGTTCCAACACCCGGGGCACACCCAGAACCCGTAACTCCTCGGCAAACCGGTGGAACATCAGTCCTAGCAGCAGACCGCCCGCCAGGGGCAGCAGGCCCCGGATGATCCAGGACAGGGCCTCATAATTCTCGGGAATCCCCTCCGGCAACAGCAAGGATTGGACCGACTCAACCAGCAAACGGAACAGCACGATCACCAGACCGGCGGCGAAACCGCTCAGCAGGCCCAGCACCGAGAGGACCACCAGTGCGTCCTGCCTGGAGAGCTGCAGGCGCAGATGGTCGAGCCAGTTGACGATGCCTTTGAACAACACGCTTGGGTAACCTTTGGAAAGGGGGTCCTTGTCGATAAAATACTTTGGGTATATCAATCTGTAGCGTTGAAATACCCCAATACTTGATGGCGCAAGTTACTGGTTGAGGTGCTGGGATTCAAGGCTGGGAATATCCGGGGGGGCTGAGATGATGCATTCGGCTACCTCGGGGTAGTTCATCTCATGCAACGGCGATTGAACTGTTATTGATGATTACTGCACTGTTGGGTTTCGCTATCATTGTAATCAGATATTTGGGAAATCGGATAGGTTGCACTGTCTGATGTTCTGGATCCCGGCATGCGCCGGGATGACGGTGGTTTTTGACTTAAGTAAGTGCCTTTCGGTATGAGTTGATATGCGGAAAAATGGCGTCTCCGTTTGACCCTTTACGCCCCACCTGAGTCCATCCACTCTATTTACGAGAAATTAAGAATGATGTTGTTAGAACCTATGCTGATCGATAATCCCCAGGCCTACGAAACCGGCCAGGAACTCGATGTCATGACCCGAATCCTGGACTTCGACAAGGCGCGTATCCTGGAACTCGGCTGCGGTTCAGCCTGGATGACCCGGTCCCTGGCGGCCCGCTATCCGGATTGCCGGTTTGTCGCCACCGAAGTGGATGAGGTGCAGCATCAAAAGAACCTGTCCGCTGAACCCCAGGCGAATCTGGAATTCCGCCTCGAAGGGGCTCAGTCGATCGCCGAGCAGGATGCCAGCGTGGATACGGTTTTCATGCTCAAGTCGTTGCACCACGTACCGGCAAAGCTGATGGAATCGGCCATGGATGAGATCGCCCGGGTCCTGAAACCCGGTGGTGTGGCCTACTTTTCCGAACCGGTCTACCAGGGTGAGTTCAATGCGCTGATGAGTCTGATCCATGATGAGAAGCAGGTACGGGAGTTGGCCTTCGCGGCGATCCGTTCCCTGGCCGGGCGTGATGAGATGGCCCTGCAGGAGCAGGTTTTTCTCAATGTACCCGGCTGCTACGAATCCTGGGAGCAGTTCGAGTCCCGGTTTCTCAAGGTGACCCACACCCGTCTGGATATCGACGCGGCCCGCTATCAGCAGATCAAGTCCGCATTTATGCGGCACATGGGTGAGGGCGGTGCCCATTTTCTCAAGCCTCATCGCATCGACGTGGTGCGTAAGCGGCTGTCAGTACATTAGAGAAATGGCATATACTCCCGAAATAGCATTGCATCCCGACCATTCCCATGCTTTAATGAGAATCATTAACATTTAGACTCGACCTCAGGCAGTTATGGAAGCGTAATTTTGGATTCCTCGGTCACACACGAACAGCAAACCCTTTCCCGGCTTCCGGTGGGCACCCGTGCCCGTATCAGTCGCATCATGGGTGGGCGGCAGTTGGCGCATCGCTTGCTCAGTCTGGGTCTGCGTGTGGGTTCCGAGATCGAACTGCAGCAACGACGCGGCGGTGGCGTGGTGGTGGCGAGCGGGGGCACTCGGGTGGCGCTGGGTGCGGGAGTTGCGGAAAAACTGCTCATGCAACCCCTGGTAGATTCCCAGGATCCGAAAAAGGAGCCCTGAGATGGCCTGTCATGACACCCCCGGGACTGAGAAGTCCGCGTCACCACACGCTCTGACGGTGGCGCTCGCGGGTAACCCCAACTGCGGCAAGACGGCTCTGTTCAACGCCCTCACCGGGATCCGCCAGCGCACCGGTAACTGGCCGGGGGTTACCGTGGACCGCAAGGAGGGGCAGTTCATGATCGACCGGGATGAGGTCAACGTGGTCGACCTGCCCGGTATCTACTCCCTGGATGCCGCTTCGCTGGATGAGAAGGTCACCCGGGACTACCTGCTCTCCGCCGAGGCGGACTTGATCGTCAATATCGTGGACGCTTCCAATCTGGAGCGCAATCTCTACTTCACCGTGCAGATGCTCGAAATGGGCGTTCCCCTGCTGGTGGCGCTCAACATGATGGATGTGGCGCGCAAGCAGGGTGTGGAGATCGATATCCAGCGGCTCAGCGAAGACTTGGGCTGTCCGGTGGTGCCCATCGTGGCGGTCTCCGGCGAGGGGATTACCAAGTTGAAAGGGGCCGTCCAGGATCTGGCCGCGGGGCGGGTCAATGGTGGTTTTGCCCTGGCTCAGGAAGAGTTGGTCGAACAGGCGATCAACGAGATGGAGCCGGCGCTGAAACTACCCGACTGCCGATATCATGCCCAACGCCGCTGGCTGCTGCTGAAGATGCTCGAATGGGACAGTTTCGCCCTGACCTATGCCGATGACGCCCTACGCGCGCAGGTAAGCCACTGGCGCCAGACCATCGAGGACCGGGTCGACGAAGAGGTGGACATCCACATCGCCGACAGCCGTTTCAGCCATGCCCACTCCATTGCCCAGAACGTAACCCGCAAGCGCGGTCGTTTCGAAAAGACCGCCAGCGACCGCATCGACAAGGTGGTGCTCAGCCGCGTGTTCGGTATCCCGGTGTTTCTCGCGGTGATGTACCTGATGTTCATGTTCGCCATCAACATCGGCGGCGCTTTCATCGACTTCTTCGACGGGGTGGCCGGAGCGATCTTCGTCGACGGATTCCGATGGGTGCTGGAAATGACCGGCCTGCCCCAGGGGCTGGTGGTGCTGCTCGCCGACGGCGCCGGCGGGGGCATCCAGGTGGTGGCCACCTTCATCCCCATCATCACCGCACTCTATCTGTTTCTCTCTGTGGTCGAGGACTCCGGCTACATGGCCCGGGCAGCCTTCGTCATGGATCGTTTCATGCGCTCCATCGGTCTGCCCGGCAAGGCCTTCGTCCCGATGATTGTGGGCTTCGGCTGCAACGTACCGGCGGTGATGGCCACCCGGACCCTGGAAAACGACCGGGAACGCAAGCTGACCATCCTGATGAATCCCTTCATGTCCTGCGGGGCGCGGCTGCCGGTGTATGTCCTGTTCGCCGCCGCGTTCTTTCCCGAGACCGGGCAGAACCTGGTGTTCGGCCTCTACCTGATCGGTATCCTGGTGGCGATCATGACCGGCATGGTGATGAAGAAAACCCTGCTCTCCGGAGAGAGCGCCGGTTTCATGATGGAGCTGCCCCACTACCACATGCCCACCCTGCGGGGCATCACGCTGCGCACCTGGGACCGGGTGAAGCTGTTCGTCAAAGAGGCCGGGCAGGTGATCGTCATCATGGTGCTGATCATCAACACCCTCAACTCCATCGGCACCGACGGCAGTTTCGGTAACGAAGACACCGAGCACTCAGTGCTCAGCGCCGTGAGCAAGGCAGTCACCCCGATCCTCTCGCCCCTGGGTATCGATGATGACAACTGGCCGGCGACCGTGGGCGTGTTCACCGGGATCCTGGCCAAGGAGACCGTGGTGGGTACCCTGGATGCACTCTACACCAATCTCGCCAACCGAGAGGCAGGCGTCACGGTGGATGAGGCCCCCTTCGATTTCTGGCAGTCGATCCTTGATGCGGCAGCCACGGTTCCCGAGAACCTGCTCGGAGTTCAGGATCTGTTGACCGACCCCCTGGCGATGGATGTGGGGAATCTCTCCTCCGCCCAGAGCGCCGCCGAGGCGCAATCGGTCAACGCCGATGTTTTTGGTGCCATGGCGGCGCGTTTCGACGGTCAGGCCGGGGCCTTTGCCTACCTCTTGTTCATCCTGCTCTACTCCCCCTGCGTGGCCACCATCGGCGCGATTCGCAGGGAGTCCGGCCCCCGTTGGGCCGCCTTCGTGGTGGCCTGGTCCACGGGTATCGCCTTCATCAGCGCCAGCCTTTTCTACCAGATCGCCACCTACGAAGACCATCCCCAGAGCGGCCTGTTCTGGATTCTGTTGCTGGTGACCCTGCTGGTCTCGGTGGTGGGTGGATTGCGCTACTGGTCCCTCAGACAGCAGCAGGGCACCGAAGCGGAGGCGCTCTGATGCTGGCCCTGATCCGGGACTATCTGCGGGAGCGGGGTGAAGCCTCCCTGGCGGATATCGCGCTGCACCTGGATGCCGAACCGGACGCGGTGCGGGGGATGCTCGAGCAGTGGGTACGCAAAGGCCGGGTCGAGGTGGTCAAGGCCAAGGCGGCCTGTGGCACCAGTTGTACCCGTTGCGATCCTGCGAGCATGGAGCGTTACATCTGGCGTGGTTGATTAGCGCTTTTGCGGCGTTGCTTGCGCGGGACGGTCAGGGACTGCAAGAGGTTTGCACATCGCATCATGGGAAGGTATTTCCAGCGTCTCAAAAGTTGACGTGTACTTAAAGGCCAATGGCACTTACTTAAGGCAAAAAAACCACCGTCATCCCGGCGCATGCCGGGATCCAGAAGGCGCCATCCTTAGGGCCGTAAACGGTGCATCCATGTGCCACTCCTCCGGCATACGCCGGAATGACGAAAACCGAGCGCTTTGCCTTAAGTAAGTGACATTCTACTTAAAGGCAAATACCCAACTGTCCAAGTAATTTCTCTCTCCCCTCGCGGGAGATAAACAAGCAGCGGATGGCTCTGTATACAGAGTATTGAAATGCTCACTGCTTTAAGTTAG
>JARRNW010000250.1:0-5586 GCA_037384565.1 Candidatus Thiodiazotropha sp. | reverse complement strand
TGCCTGATCACCTCACATTCGGTGTTGGCACTGGACTATGATTTTTATGGATCGATCCGAGTACATGGAGAATACGTCTCCCCGGACGACGACCAGACCATGGATAGTTACACCGGCTGGCGCGATGCCTATTCCAGGATTGGCGTAAATGCTACCCATTCCCTCGATGAGCAAATCACGGCCTACGCAAAACTCGAGCTACCTCTGGATATTCCCAACAAGGCGGTAGAGGATCCATGGGACCAGGATGAGGACATCCGTATTGGAAAGATCGGCGTCAAAGGCGCCTTCGGTGACGTAAGTCTCGGTCAAATGTGGATGCCTTACTACAATGCCATAGCCTACCCAGTGGATATGTTCAGCAGTTACTACAGCGGTTTCGCCACCTATACAACATTTCGCAAAGGTGACACTCTGGCGTACTACTCTCCCACTATCCTGGGTTTCTCTGGCGCCATCGGATACAGCCTTGACAACGGAGCCAGCGAGAGCAACGGTGAAACCGACGACCGTATTCAAGGCACCCTCAGCTATCACTACGGTGATGTCACGGTATCCGGCGGATTCGATCATCTGGGAGGGAGTGAAAACCTCACAATCCTGGGCACATCCCTCATGTGGCAAGTCATGAACGACCTCTATGTTGGTGCCAAATACGAACAGCACAAGAGCGATATCGACAGTGGTTACGGTGCCGATGGCGATCATGCAATGAATCTCTATGCCGGTTACGACCTTGGTCAAAACACCTTCAAGGCGATGATTGCCGATGTGGACCATTACGGCGAGACGATCGTCCATCTCGGTTGGGATTATCAGTACCAGACGGACCTTAAATTCTTCGTCGAGTATTACCAGGAGGAGGAAACCGCCGCGATTACCGAGGAGCATGGCGGGATGAACGAAACCTGTTGGAGTTGTGACGGTGGTCAGGTCGTGGCCGCGGGTTTTCGCTACGACTTTCGCGCCCCCTGATGTTGTTGGGAACAATCTGACCGCTACCGGCTCAGAACCCCTCACTCAAAGTCCTTTCTTAGCCTGTCAACCTAGAGTCTCTCATGCCAGATCGTTATGACACAAACTATGAAATCGGCCAGGACAACCTACGCACCTGGGGTATGGATTTACACAATCCCGTGTTCTTCTTTTCCGCCCTGTTGGTGGTGTTATTTGTCATCGGAACCCTGATGTTTCCCAGCGAAGCCAAACAGGCATTCGACGGCGCGAAAAGCTGGTCGATCGATTACTTCGACTGGCTGTTTCTGGTGGCGGGCAATATCTTCGTAATCTTTTGCCTGTTACTGATTGTATTGCCCATCGGCCGCATCCGGCTGGGTGGGGCGGACGCCAAACCAGAATTCTCCACGATGTCCTGGTTCGCCATGTTATTCGCAGCGGGCATGGGCATTGGTCTGATGTTCTGGAGTGTTGCCGAACCGGTGGCTTACTATACCGACTGGTGGGGAACGCCACTGAATGTTCCGAAACAGACCCCGGAGGCGGCGCGGCTGGCGATGGGCGCAACCCTGTTCCACTGGGGTCTTCACCCCTGGGCGATCTACGCGGTGGTCGCCTTGTCTCTGGCATTTTTCGCCTATAACAAAAACCTGCCCCTGACCATCCGCTCCGCTTTTTTCCCCTTCATCAAGGATCGTTCCTGGGGCTGGTTCGGTCACATCGTGGATGTGATCGCAGTAATGGCGACGATCTTCGGTCTCGCAACGTCCCTGGGGTTCGGCGCTCAGCAGGCGGCCGGGGGATTGAAATACCTGTTCGACATTCCCAACTCCATCAGCACCCAGATCGCAATCATCATTGGCGTTACCTCCGTAGCCATCGTCTCGGTGGTGCGCGGTCTGGACGGCGGGGTGAAGATTCTCAGTAACATCAATATGGGTCTGGCCCTGCTGCTGTTACTCTTCGTCATCGTTGTGGGTTCCGGATTCGGTATCTTTGGCCAGGTGTTCGATTCCGGCCTTGACTATCTGCAAAATCTGCTCCCGCTGAGCAACTGGATCGACCGGGAGGATGAGAAGTTCTACCATGGCTGGACAGTCTTCTATTGGGCCTGGTGGATCTCCTGGTCTCCCTTTGTCGGCATGTTCATTGCCCGTGTATCGAAAGGCCGTACCGTGCGTGAATTTCTGGTCGCGGTTCTACTGGTCCCCACCCTCATTACCCTAATCTGGATGACCGCCTTCGGCGGCAACGGGTTGGCCCAGGTCGAGACGCGCGTGGGTGAACTGGCGAATGGAATCAGTGATGTCTCGCTGTCGCTGTTCCAGATGCTGGATAATTTGCCTCTTACCAACATCGCATCGTTTATCGGGATCGTTTTGGTGCTGGTGTTTTTTGTTACCTCTTCTGATTCAGGTTCACTGGTAATCGACAGTATTACTGCCGGCGGAAAACTCGACGCCCCCGTCCCGCAGCGGATTTTCTGGGCCGCCATGGAGGGGCTGATCGCCGGAGCTCTGCTGTTCGGTGGCGGATCGGATGCCCTGGGAGCACTACAGGCCGCGGCCATCACTGTGGGGCTGCCATTTACCCTTATTCTACTTGCCATGTGTACCGCCCTGTACCTGGGACTTCAGCATGAATATAAATTTGTAATGAAGTAGTGAATTCTTTGCCTTAAGCAGCACCAGCATATGCGGCGTAGCGCAGAAAACCCACCCCCGGATCCGCTTACTCTCCGGGAGTGGGTTTAGGTGCATCTGACGCCAATACCGCAACTATAGATGTGCTTTTTAGACTGACAGAAGGATTGGATTAATCAACATAATCCGATAGCACATCACGACTCCGGACATCCAACGCTTTCAATGGAGGAACATAGAATATATCACCTGCCACATCGCGCAGTTGAAAGCCACCTCCTGGCATAGTTCTTGGCCACTCATCCAACCGAGTCTGAAAGCTTCGCTCCCCTTGCTCAGTGGTAACGATCCAGTTGCGGATCTCAAACTCAACCTCTACGCTGACAATCCGTTGTATCCGAAAAACAAACCCCGACCCAGCTAACCCGGACTCTAGAGCCGATCGGGAATCCTCATCCAGTAGAGAGGGATCAGCCACTAATACCAACTCTTTGTTCTCGAAGTCACGCAAGGAGATATATTGACTTGGCTCGCTCCAAGGGAAACAGGGATAGGCTTGAACAATCACCGACGAACCATCGGCGCTGTGTAAATATAAATTGCCATCCACAAAACTCAGTTGTTTCATATCACTTAATCTTTCATCAAATAATTTATTTCGTACCATACCCACTACACAAACATCTCATGCAGCACCTGCTGGCTTTCGTGCAGCTTGCGGTAGACGCCATTCTCAAGATCCAGCAGCTCACGATGGGAACCCTGCTCCACCAAACGCCCCCCTTCGAGCACCAACAATCTTGTGGCTCGACGAAGCGTGGAGAGTCGATGGGCCACTGCAAATACGGTTCTACCCTCAACCAATCGCTCTAAAGCCTCCTGGATTTTCCGCTCGGTTTCGGTGTCGACGCTACTTGTGGCCTCGTCCAAAATCAGGATTCGAGGATCATTCAATATTGCTCTCGCAATTGCGATCCGCTGCCGTTCACCGCCAGACAGAGTATGCCCTCGTTCTCCGACCACTGTGTCATAACCATTCGGCAATCGACTGACAAACTCGTGGGCATTGGCTGCCCGAGCCGCCTCGATAACTTCGCCAAGGGTGGCATGCGGCGAACCATAGCGGATGTTCTCCAGAACTGTACAGTGAAACAGATGGGAATCCTGTAACACCACCCCTATCTGACGTCGAAAACAACCAGTATCCAAACTCCGAATATCACAACCATCAATCAGAATTCTTCCACCAGTCGTTTCATAAAAACGGGAGATCAGGTTGGTAATTGTAGTTTTACCTGAACCTGATGGCCCCACCAATCCAATCATCTCTCCCGGTGTGATTTCAAAGGAGATATTGCGCAAAACCTGACGAACACCGTCATAGCTGAAGTTAACATCCTGGAAGGTCACTTGCCCACTGATGGGTTCCAGTCGCACCGGCTCTGCTTCATCAGTAATGTCAGGCTGGGTATCCAGAATCTCGAATATTCGTATAGCGGAACTGGTTGCCCGATTCATCATCCGGGTCACCATACCAATGGTTTCGATTGGCTGGAAAAACATCCCTGTATAGAGTAGAAAAGCCATAAAAGTACCGAAAGATAGCCCAGCCTCCGAATTTCCATCGCCACTCAATAGCCTAGGAAAAGCAAACACCCACACGGCAATAGCCATTGCATGAAGAGCTAGCATCAACAAAGGCCAAAAACGGCTCCAGATACCGTGTAGTTCATTAAATTCAAATAGAGCACTTTCATTACTTTTATTGAATCGATGTATTTCCCTTTCCTCCTGATTGAATGCCTTGACCACACGCATACCAGGAATAGTATCCGACAATACCTCCGTCACTACCGACCACTTTCTCCAGGCGCGCAGAAAGAGCCGTTTCAAAGTTTTACTGTGAACTAGTATTGCAATGAACACCAAGGGTAAAGGCAACACCATAACCAGACCCAAGCGCCAATCCAAGAACAACAGCATCGCACTCAAACCCAGCAGCATGATGACTGAGAGCGATACCTCAACGACACCAAAGGCGATGAAGTCCCATAATCTGTCCGTGTCATGACTGACTCTACTGATAATGCTTCCAGTCTGTTTACGTGAATAAAAACTCAATGAGAGTCGCTGTAAATGTTCGTACAAATCCCGCCTCAGATCTGCCGCTACCAATTCACCCAATATCGACATATATTTAAGACGCAACCAGTGACCTATTTCCCGCAACAGATAGGCCAATGTCAGGATTACGATCACCAGCCATCCGGCGAATTGCGCCTTATCCATCGTCATTGTGCTGGTTTCAAGGGGTTTAACCACCTGATCGATCAAGTACTTCGTCAGATAGGGTGGCAAAAGACTCACAACTGTCATCACGACCGCCGCCAACATGCCAATCATCAACTCTCTTCGATAGGGACCGAGATAGCTCAATAAACGCCAAAGCACAGTGAGTTGTTGCCCAGCGACGGAGGCCTGAGCATCTCGCACGGGTTCGGCAATAGCTGAAGCATAAACCTGATCAGCGTTCGCTGGTTCGATATCGCATCCTGCAATACGCTGTTCCAACAGGTATCGAATATTCTCGACAGCACGGCGCTGACGGTGACTGTAACGTAAAATTGCTAACTGGGTATCTCCAGTGGTGACAGCATCGATCACCAGACAGGAACAACTCAGTCCGGATATTTCGCGCACTGTACCAATAGACTCACGATCAATGACCTGGAAATCATAGTTATTTCCACCATTACCCGGCTTGGCAATCACCAGGTAATCATGGCTAAGCGCCACCCAAATCTCACTAAGCTGCATGGATTGATCGAGATCTGCTAACGCATAGAGCAATACTGGCTGACCATCGATTTTCCGTTCCATTTGAGCACGCAACTCCACCGGTAGTATTGATGGCTGATTGGTATAGCGTGCAATTAGATCGCCATCATTCAAAATCCGTTTGTCTTGTGCCTTCATGGCGTGTTCC
>JARRNW010000249.1:10285-11053 GCA_037384565.1 Candidatus Thiodiazotropha sp. | reverse complement strand
CTCTGGTACAAGAAAAAGGTAGTAATGTTCTAGAAACGTTGATAAATCTCGTTACGCTTCAGGAAAATCTTCGGCATGACATAGACTCAATCAACAAGCAGATTGCGGCATCCCAATCCGACACGCAAAAGCAGGCGTTACAGAGTGAACTCAAGGAACTACAGGATAATCTCAAGGCGACCAGTCGAAATGTTGAAAACCTTTCAACAGGTGTTGACCTGAGTCTTCTGCGTGAGACTAAAGAGGAAAAATTCAATATTCAGCAAGAGTTGTTCGCGCTTTTGAAACCAGCGATTGACGAAATGAAGGACATGACCTCAAAGATCCGAAAGAAGTCAGAGCTGCGAGAGAAGATTGACTACTATACAGAGCGAATTGCTGTTGTGGAATCCGCCTTATCGAATGTCAGCAAACTTGAGGAACAAGTGAAGAATGAGAAGCTCAAGCTGTCATTGGAGCAGATGGTGACGAATTTGGAGAAAACCCTTGCATTCATGCAGAGCGAATTGCAATCAACGCAATTTCAGTTGGATGAATTGCTTTCATCGGAGGCCTCATTGACAGAGGCGTCTCAGAGTTACCTCAAGTCGTTTTTTCAGAAACGTGGTCTTTACCTGACAGAAGCGATCTTGGTCGTGATAGCCATCATGCTGTTATCTCGTGTCAGCTATCAGGCAATGCAGAGGTACCTGCCGGGATTTCGGCACAAGCATCGTAGCTTCAAAGTACGCCTGCTGGAATTGGGACACAGACTCTTGAGCGTTTTTT
>JARRNW010000249.1:0-10276 GCA_037384565.1 Candidatus Thiodiazotropha sp. | reverse complement strand
CTCAGTATTCTGCTTTTGCTGGGCATAGCCTGGACATTGCGGCAGGCGCTGCCAAGATACTGGAGTCAGATACAACTGTTTCTCAATGTCGGATCTGTACGCGAAGGTGAACGGATTGCATTAGACGGCGTACCCTGGATGGTTGAACAGATTAACGTATACAGCACGCTCTCCAATCCAGCTGCAAATATTAAGCAACGTGTGCCTTTGGCGATCCTTGTGGATCTCAAATCACGACCCTGCCGTACTGAGGAACCCTGGTTTCCCTGTAAGCGGGATGATTGGGTACTCCTTAATGATGGTGTACGAGGCAAGGTGACGGGTATATCTCAGGAACTGGTGCAGCTGGTCGAGCGCGGTGGGGCGCAAGTGACCTACCAAACAACCGATTTCCTTGCGGCGTCACCGCGCAATCTGTCGAGGAATTTTCGTCTCAAGGAGACGCTCGGTATCGGGTACAGGCATCAACGGGAAAGTACTGAGGCAATTCCTGAAATATTGACGGGCTATATCAGGAAGCGGGTCAACGACGAAGGGTATGGAGAGCGTCTGCTTAACTTGAGGGTGGAGTTCGCGGCCGCAAACAGTTCTTCTCTGGATATCTGTGTTATCGCGGATTTCAGCGGAGAGTCGGGAGATCTCTACAATCGACTGCGGCGAGCCATCCAGCGTTGGTGTGTGGATGCCTGTACTGAAAACGGTTGGGAGATACCCTTCCCGCAAATGACCTTGAGCGGCAGGCTGGACCATGAGTGAATCATCGATCACAGGTTGGTGAGACCTGTCCATCCTCATTCTTTATGTTCGCAGCGATGGAGACCGGCCAATTCATCTCTGATTCAGACACTTCTGATCAACGTTAGTGCCTCGCGCAACATCGGTTTCAATTTCTCATCGCCATGCTCATCGATGTGGTTCAGCAGGTTTTGTCGCATGCGCGGTTCCCAGCTTTTCAGGATATGGTTGGCGATATCCTTTTTGGCCTGCTCCGAATCGGGCATCGCAGCGAAAAAATCGCCGATCTGATTGGCCATTTTGATCAAGTGTTCCGAATTCATGCCGTGTTTTCCATCGAGGAGCGAGTAGGGTAAACGTCGTTTTGGCCATGTCCCTTCAACAGCCGTTTGTCATGGGTGTAGATCACGCAATTGCCGTCACGCAGAAAACCGACCAGGGTCAGATCAAGGCGCTGTGCCAGGCGGATTGCCGCAGCTGTCGGCGCCGATACCGCCGCCAGTAGACCGTAGCCGAGAGCGGCCGTCTTCTGCACCATTTCGAAGCTGGCGCGGCTGGTCACCAGCAGACCGCCTTCCTTTGGATGATCGTTGCGGGCCAGACTGCCCAGGGTCTTGTCGAGGGCGTTATGGCGTCCAACGTCCTCGCGCACCCGGCTGATGCTGCCGTCGATTGCGACATGGCAGGCGGCGTGGACGGCGCCGGTGGTCTGCTGCAGTGTCTGGTGCTCGGGCAGTCGACGAATGGCACTGTGTAGTGCCTCCAAGGTTGGTGTTGCGCGTCCGCTCACCGGCGGCAGGTCGCGCATCACCTGGGTGAGGCTCTCCGCGCCGCATAAACCGCAGCCGGTGCGTCCGGCCAGGCTGCGGCGGCGTTGCTTGAGTTGGAAGAAGGGGCCGCCAGAGATCTTCATCTGTACCACCAGGCCAATCTCCACATTCTCGATATCGATCTCGTGGATCTCGTTGGCGTGGCTGACGATGCCCTCGCTGAGGGAGAAGCCGACGGCGAAGTCTTCCAGATTGTCGGGTGTCGCCAACATCACTGTGTGGGAGATGCCGTTGAACTCTAAGGCCACCGGCACCTCCTCGACCACCCGGTCGATGGCGGGAGGCGCACCCGGACGGCGTACATGGAACGCGGTGTGTTGTTTCATCGGATCTCACTCCCCACCAGCAATCGGCGCTGCTTGGCATCCTGTCGCGCATTGCGTTGTTGCCAGGTCGAGGGCTGTTCGACCCGCACCAACGCTACCGCGGTGACCTTGTACTCGGGGCAATTGGTGGCCCAGTCGGAGTTGTCGGTGGTGATTACATTGGCCCCGCTCTCGGGGAAGTGGAAAGTGGTGTAGCAGACCCCTGGTTGCACCCGCTCGGTGAGGCTGGCCCGCAACACCGTGTCGCCGGTACGAGATTTGATGCCGACCCAGTCGCCTTCACGAATGCCGTGATCCTCTGCGTCCTGGGGATGGATCTCCAGTCTGTCTTCGGCGAAAAAGCGGCTGTTTTCGGTACGCCGTGTCTGTGCACCCACGTTGTACTGGGAGAGCGTCCGGCCGGTGGTCAGCAGCAGCGGGAAGCGCTGGGTGACCTTCTCGTCGGTGGGGATGTACTGGGTGATGATGAAACGGCCCTTGCCACGCACGAAACCCTCCGCGTGCATGGTCGGGGTGCCAAGTGGGGCGCTGTCGTTGCAGGGCCACTGCAGACTGCCATACTGCTCCAACTTTGCGTAGCTGACGCCGGCGAAAGTGGGGGTCAACGAGGCAATCTCGTCCATGATCTGTGACGGATGGTCGTAGTGCATTTCATAACCCAGGGCATTGGCCAGCGCCATAGTCACCTCCCAGTCGGCCTTGCCGGCCAGGGGTGACATGACGCTACGTACCCGGGAGATGCGCCGCTCGGCGTTGGTGAAGGTGCCGTCCTTCTCCAGGAAGGAGGCACCGGGCAGAAAGACGTGGGCGAACTTGGCGGTCTCATTGAGGAACAGGTCCTGTACCACCACGCACTCCATCGCCTCCAGGGCGGCCTGCACATGTTGGGTGTTGGGGTCGGACTGAGCCGGGTCCTCACCCTGGCAGTAGAGGCCGTGGAAGGAGCCGTCCAGGGCCGCCTCCAGCATGTTGGGAATGCGCAGGCCCGGTTCGGCTTGCAGACGGACACCCCAGGCCTGTTCGAACAGGCTGCGGGTGGCGTCGTCGGAGACGTGGCGATAACCGGGCAGTTCGTGGGGGAAGCTGCCCATGTCGCAGGAGCCCTGGACATTGTTCTGTCCCCGTAGCGGGTTGACGCCGCCCCCTTCGCGACCCACGTTGCCGGTGGCCATGGCCAGGTTGGCGATGGCGATGACGGCGGTGGAGCCTTGCGAGTGCTCGGTGACCCCGAGTCCGTAGTAGATTGCCGCATTACCGCCGGTAGCATAGAGGCGGGCGGCTTCGCGCAGCCGCTGTGCCGGTACCCCGATCTCATTGGCCAGTGCCTCCGGAGCGTTCTCCGGGCGGGCGACGAAGTGGCGCCAGTCGTCGAATGCCTGCTTCTCGCAGCGCTCGGCAATGAACGGCTCGTTGAGCAGATCCTCGTCGACGATGGTATGGGCCAGTGCGGTGAGCAGGGCCACGTTGGTGCCCGGTCGCAGTTTGAGATGATGTACGGCGCCGGCATGGGGCGAGTCCACCATCTCGGTCTTTCGCGGATCGACCACGATCAGTTTGGCGCCTTCTCGCACCCTTTTGCGTAGCCGCGAACCGAACACCGGATGGGCGGCGATGGGGTTGGCGCCGATGACCAGGATCACGTCGGATTTCTCCACCGAGCTGAAGCTCTGGGTACCGGCGGAGGTGCCGAAGGTCTGGCCCAGGCCATAGCCGGTGGGCGAGTGGCAGACCCGGGCACAGTTGTCCACGTTGTTGTTGCCAAAGGCGGCGCGCACCAGCTTCTGCACCAGGTAGTCCTCCTCGTTGGTGCAACGGCTGGAGACCAGGGCGCCTATGGAACTCTTTCCGTGCTTCTGCTGGATGCGGCGGAACTCTGATGCTGCGTAATCAAGCGCCTCCTGCCAGGAGACCTCGCGCCAGGGGGCGTTGATACTGGCGCGGATCATCGGCTGGGTGATGCGATCGGGGTGGGTGGCGTAACCCCAGGCGAAACGCCCTTTGACACAGGCGTGGCCCTCGTTGGCCTGTCCTGTCTTCGAGGGGGTCATGCGCACCACCCGGTCGCCCTGCATCTCAGCTTCGAAGCCGCAGCCCACACCGCAGTAGGCGCAGGTGGTGGAGATGCTGTGTTCGGCCTGCCCCTGTTCGATGACGCGCTTGTCGATCAGGGTGGCGGTAGGACAGGCGTTGACGCAGGCGCCACAGGATACACACTCAGAGTCCATGAAGCGCTCGCCCTGTCCCGCAGTCACACGGGAGTCGAAGCCGCGGCCGGAGAGGGTGATGGCAAAGCTGCCTTGCTGCTCTTCGCAGGCGCGCACACAGCGGTTGCAGACAATGCACTTGGCCGGGTCATAGCTGAAGTAGGGGTTCGAGTCGTCCTTCTCTGTGGTCTTGAAATGGTTGACGCCCTGAAAGCCGTAGCGCACCTCCCGCAGCCCCACCACCCCGGCCATGGTCTGCAACTCGCAGTTACCGTTGGCGGCGCAGGTGAGGCAGTCGAGGGGATGGTCGGAGATGTAGAGCTCCATCACATTACGCCGTAGTTCGGCCAGTTTCGGTGACTGGGTGCGCACCTGCATACCCGCCTCAACCGGTGTGGTGCAGGAGGCGGGATAGCCGCGTCGGCCCTCGATCTCCACCAGACAGAGACGGCAGGAGCCGAAGGGTTTGAGACTGTCGGTGGCGCAGAGCTTGGGGATCATCACCCCGGCCATGACCGCGGCGCGCATCACTGAGGTGCCGGCGGGCACGCTGACCGGGACACCGTCGATCTCCACCCATGGCGCACATAGAGCCATCGCGCATGGTGTCGCAGAGGCTGCGCAGTAGCTCAATCTGGCCGGGCTGGCGGTTGCGGATGCGATCGATCACCTCCATGCCACGGGTAGAGCCGATGCGGCAGGGGGTGCATTTGCCACAGGACTCCTCAGCGCAGAACTTCATGGCGTAGTGGGCCTGACTGAGCATGTCGACCGAGTCGTCGAAGGCGACAATGCCGCCGTGGCCGAGCACCGCGCCGATCGCACTGAAAGCCTCATAGTCAAGAGGGGTGTCGAACTGGGATTCGGGCAGATAGGCCCCGAGGGGGCCGCCCACCTGCACCGCGCGCAGCGGCCGGCCTGAGGCGGAACCGCCGCCAAAGTCGTAGAGTAGCTCGCGCAGAGTGAGGCCGAAGGGGACCTCGACCAGTCCGCCGTATTTAAGGTTGCCGGCCAGCTGGAACGGCAGAGTGCCCCGGGAGTGGCCGACCCCGTTGGCGTAATAGAAGGCGGCGCCCCGGGCCAGGATGTGGGGCACGCTGATCAGACTGAGCACGTTGTTGATCACCGTCGGCTTACCGAAGAGCCCCTCGATGGCCGGTAGCGGCGGTTTGTTGCGCACCATGCCACGGCGGCCCTCGATACTCTCCAGCAGCGCGGTCTCCTCGCCGCAGACATAGGAGCCGGCGGCCTTACGCACCTCGATGCGGAAGCCGTCGAGCCATGCCTCTGCTTCGATCCACGCGGCCTCTAGCACGGCGGTGGCGTGGGGATATTCGGAGCGCACATAGATGTAACCCCGGGTCGCGCCCACGGCGAGACCTGCGATGGCCATGCCTTCGAACAGGCTGAAGGGGTCGCCCTCCATCACCAGACGGTCGGCGAAGGTGCCGGAATCGCCCTCGTCGGCGTTGCAGACGATGTACTTCTGGTCCGCGGCCGTATCGAGGACCGTCTTCCATTTGATGCCGGTGGGAAAAGCGGCGCCGCCACGACCGCGCAGACCGGAGTCGGTCACCTCCTGCACGATCTCGGCCGGCGACATTCTCCGGGCGCGGGTCAGGCCGGCGCCGCCGCCGTGTTCCAGATAGTCGTCCAGGGAGCGGGGATCGATCACCCCGATTCGACTTAGGGTGCTTCGTTGCTGGCGAGCCAGGTAGGGGATCTGCTCGGTGAGTCCTTGACGCAGCGGGTGATCTCCCCCCTCGATCAGACCGGCCTCGAAGAGGCCGGGCACATCGGCGGCCTCCACCGGTCCGTAGGCGATACGGCCTTCCGGGGTGGCCACTTCAAGCAGCGGCTCCAGCCAGAAAAGCCCCCGGGAACCGTTGCGCACCAGGCGAATCTCGATGCCACGGCGTTGCGCCTCTTCGGCAACGGCCACCGCGACCTGATCCGCACCCAGGGCCAGGGCGGCAGCATCGCCAGGTAGGTAAATCGTCACGCTCACGACTGTCCCTCCAACCCGGCGATCAGGGCGTCAAACTTTTCTGGTGAGAGCCGGGCGTAGAGCTGGGTTTCGTCGATCTGCATGGCCGGACCACTGGCGCAGAGCCCCAGGCAGTAGACCGTCTCCAGATCCAGGTCGCGGCCCTGCACCACGGCCTGCGCATGGACGGCCAGGGCCTCGCTGCCACGTGCCTGACAGGCCTCGGCCCGGCACAACCGGATCACGTTACGCGCCGGGGGTGTGGAGCGAAAGTGGTGGTAAAAACTGATCACCCCATGGACTTCGGCGCGGGAGAGGTTGAGTCCTTCAGCGATGGCGGGCACCGACTCCGGGGGTATGTAGCCGAGGGCATCCTGCACATCGTGCAGCAGGGGCATCAAAGCGTCGGCACGCTGCCCGTGAGTGTTGATCAGACGGGAAATAAGGGGCTCGTTTTCATTATTCATAACCCTCTTTTCTAGACATCAAAGTCTGCAAAGCAAAGCGGGATTTTCCGAACGGCTATTCGTCCCCGCCGAATGAAGCGGCCAGACGCTCCGCCTGACTCAGAATTTCGCGCACCATCGGGGGTGCTGGTTCCCTCGCCAGGGTGACCAGTGCGGTGGCCCAGTCCACATTGGGCTCAACCAGCTCGATGGCCACCACGTTAGGCGGCGTACCGATCTGCTCCAACACGCTGCGGGGGATAATGGAGGACCAGTAACCGCTGCCCACATGGGCCAGCAGACACAGAATGGAGTTGGTCTCCAGGGTCGGCGTTGCATCGGCGCCAACCTGCTGAAACACGGCATCGATGGTCTGCCGGTTCATCATATCGGGAGTCAGCAGACAGAGCGGAGTGTTAGCAGCATCCCGCCAGCTTACCGTTTCGTAGCCTGAAAAAGCACCCTCCTGCGCAGTCAGTAGCACATGGCGTTCGCACCAGAGAGGCACACTCTTCAATGCCGCATTGTCATCGACGGAGTGCAGATAGACCAGCCCGGCATCGAGTTCGAAGCGTTGCAGACGCTCGACGATCTCGCTGTTGTTCAACGACAGCACCTCCACCGTGACGCCGGGATGGCGGCGGCAGAAGGCCGAAGTCAGGCCGGCGATTGCGGTCATGGCGGTGGGGATGGCGCCGAGGCGCAAACGCCCCGTCAACTCATCACGCAGGCTTGCCAGCTCCTGGCGCAGATCGTCTACACTGGCCGCCACACGTTGGGCGTAATCAACAACAATGACACCCTCAGGGGTCAGTCCAGTGAACTGTTGTCCCCTCTCCACAACACTGACACCCAAGGTCTCCTCGATGTCGCGAATCGCCGCAGACAGGGTTGAAGGTGAAACATGGCAGGCCGCCGCGGCATGACCGAAGTGCTTTTCCCGGGCCAGGGCGATGAGATAGCGGTATTTGCGTGTGATCATAGATGCACTATAAACCAAAATGGCGGCTGATCGGATCCGTACGGGTGCGGTAGTTATTAACCCAGCATTTTCTTAATAGGCCATGTATTACTGCATCACGGTTCTTGACAAGGGCGCGCCATTGCCTGCTCAGGAGAATGGGTGCTGTTGGACTACTCACTCCGCAAGCAGCGTAACTTGCAAACCCTGGCACTGAAGAAACTGCCGAAAGCGGAACAGCAAGCCTCACAGGGCCGTGCTTGGTTTCGTGGTGTTTGCGCAAACCAGGAAACCACTTGTGAGACCAGCTGGCCATAAAACTTGATTTGACGCTACTGGTTTGTACTTGTTTTTTACGACGGCGTGATTTCCAAGACAACAGAGGTGGATGTCTTGTTTGGATCTATATAGGCTCGCCTGTCCAAAACGTCGATCGAGTGGACAGATTCCTGAAGGTGCTCCAGAATGCACAATTTCGTAAAACAAGCGTTATTCACTGGGTGTGTTGCCAGGGTTTTCATAGGGTGCTACGCCATATTGTTGAAGTAAGTCTTAATATACAGAAGGGGTTTGGATGGATACTTGCCTGAACGACCTCCCCGAAAACAAGCGTGGGGAACTGATAGAGATTGTTCGAATCGTTCGCGAAGCAGCAGAAGTGGAAATGATCATCCTTTACGGCAGCTACGCACGAGGGGACTGGAAAGAGGAAAAAGACCTGGATCCGGAGCGATGGTCCGGACAAGTCTCTGATTATGATTTACTCATTGTAGTTGCTGAGCAGGTACAGGCTGGGGATGAACTATTCTGGAAGCGGGTGGCGGATACAATAAATGATAAAGGCTTTTCCGCTCATGTGCGCCCCATTATCTATGATGTCAATGAGGTAAACATGGCCTTGGCAGAAGACCGTTATTTTTTCCACGACCTTAACGAACAGGGAAAAATGCTTTACGACTCTGGGCGTTTTCAACTGGCCAAGCCCCAGGAACTGGGGGCGAAAGAACGTAAGCGCCTTGCCGAGGAATATTTTGATGTCTGGTTTTATCGCGCCGAACAGTTCTACAAGGTTCATGAGTTTCTACATAAGCAGGACGATTTACGTGGGGCTGCCTTTGAGTTAAACCAAGCCACCGAAACCGCTTACAAAACCATTCTTTTGGTTCATGCCCTTTATTGTCCCCATGAGCATCTGCTGGATATCCTCGGCCGCATGGCCGCTAAACACGGACAGGTTTTTGAAGAGATTTTCCCTCAGGATAACCAGCAACAACGTCACTGTTTCAATCAGCTCGACCGCGCTTATATCGGAAGCCGTTATCAACCTCGTTTCAAAGTCACTCGAGATGAACTCAATGACCTCGCGCCGCGTGTGAAGACCTTGTTGAAAATGACTGAACAGCTTTGCCGCAAGGAAATCGCCAGGCTTGGTGTAGAAGCGGATATTGGTGGGCCCACTAGGACTTGAACCTAGGACCAAGGATTATGAGTGCCTTTCGGGTGCTTTTTGTTGCGCCCTTTATTTGCACTATATTATATATTTCAATGACTTATAAATTTTCGCTCACACGATAAACCACATCTTTACACTGGATCGTAGTCAGAATGTAGTCATTTAGCTGATACATACCTTGCCGATCAAAATGTAGGCCGAGTGGAGGTAATTCTTTGGGTACGTTATAACGTACAAGATCTTGTGCATTTTGTCGTATGGAGAATTCAATGGCCATTCAGCGGATCTTAGCGGAAGAGGCTGTTTCAGTATCAGAGATGCGGAAACACCCCACGGATTTTTTTACCGATCACCCTATAGCTGTGCTAAATAAAAATCAGACGGCGGGCTATATGGTTGGGAAAGAACTGTTCGAAACCATGGTTGATTTGATTAGGCAGCTACAACCCCAGGAAACCGTTACCGCAAAATTTCAGCCGACTACAGCTCAGCTCAAAGCCGTTACGAGTGGATCAGCAAAGCTTCTTGCATCGATCAATGAGGATGAGTTGGGAGAATTCGTTGAGTGAAGGTTCGGGTATTTCACCACAAAACATTGGAGCAGATCTTCACACAGCATGGACTGGATCTGATCGCTCTGAAAGAGGATTTTAAACGATACAAAGAATCCGGCGTACCTCCAAGTCTATTTGGGCGCGATGCGGAATATAATCACCCCAATACCTTACCTATCGTACGCCAAGAAAAATTGTCTCATATTCATCTGGAAGAGCCTGATAAACCTTGGCCTGTCCGAGCCGTTCAATTTAGCAAGACGAGTGACGTTCACTTAGTGTATTGCCGGGGCTTTCATGATGAAGATTGTTTTCTTCTCATGGCGTTGCTGTCGCCTAACGCTCATGATCAGGCGCTAAACCGTACTATCATGTACAACCTTGGCAAAATGGCGGAAAAATTTAGAATCAAATACTAATGTTGCTTGGCGGAGACAAACGAAAGCAGCAAGCGGACATAGCCAAAGCTATTGATTGCTGGCAAGACTACCAGGTGAGAGTGGCTTCCTGATAGCGTTACATCATTTATATAACGCGAAGAATAATTATCACAACGGGACGGGACACCCATTAAATACTTTATTTTTACGATGGCGTGATTTCCAAGGCAACAGGGATGGATGTCTTGTTTGGTTGTAGAAGATGCTGGACACCGGTTAAATACTCGACAAACCAACAGGCATGCGAAAACCTGATTAAGATTCAATCATGGAATGCCCCAGGAGGTTAGGATGACCGCCGCCCGCCAAAGACTGATCAGTCTTTATTTTACTGTTAAAT
>JARRNW010000248.1:0-5615 GCA_037384565.1 Candidatus Thiodiazotropha sp. | reverse complement strand
CCAGTCTCGGTTTTGCCCACCCCCGAAGGACCACAGAGCATGAATACGCCAATGGGTTTGTTGGGGTTGTCCAGGTTGGCCCGGGAGGTCTGGATGCGCCGGGCGATCATTTCAAGGGCATGATCCTGGCCAATGACCCGCTTGGCAAGGGTATTGCTGAGATTCAGAACCGTCTCGATCTCGTTTTTCACCATTCGGCCTACGGGAATGCCGGTCCAGTCGCCGACCACTGAGGCCACTGCCTGGGCATCGACACTGGGGAGAATCAGTGGAGTTTCCCCCTGTAAGGCCTGTAATTTTTCCTTCAACTCGCCCAATTCTTTGAGCAGAGCTTGCGGCGATGTGTCTGCGTCGGTTACTGCAGTGGTCGTGTCACTTGGCTCCGTGGAGGCGTCATCGGTTGTTTCAGTGCTGACAGGAATAGGGTCGTTTTCATCCGTATCTTCTCCTTTGAGTTGGCGATGGATCTTCAGCACTTGCTCGACCAGGGATTTCTCCGCTTCCCAGCGTTGGGTGAGTTGTTCGAGACGGGCACGCTCCTGTTCAAGCCTTTCTTCGGTGGAGCGTTCCCGCTCCGCGGTTTCTATTCCGATGGCCTTTTCCCGTCCGATGATCCGGAGCTCTGTTTCCAGGGCTTCAATCCGCCGCCGACTGTCGTCCACCTCGGCGGGTACCGCAGCCTGGCTGATTGCGACCCGGGCACAGGTGGTATCGAGCAGGCTTACCGATTTATCCGGTAACTGGCGGGCGGGGATGTAACGGTGAGACAGCCTGACCGAGGCCTCCAGGGCTTCGTCCAGAATCTGCACCTGGTGGTGTTGCTCCAGGGTCCCGGCGACCCCCCGCATCATGCGGATGGCCCGCTCCTCGTCCGGTTCGTCCACCTGAACCACCTGGAAACGCCGGGTCAGGGCTGGATCCTTCTCGATGTACTTCTTGTACTCAGCCCAGGTGGTGGCGGCGATGGTGCGCAGGGTGCCCCGGGCCAGGGCGGGTTTGAGCAGGTTGGCCGCGTCCCCGGTTCCGGCGCTGCCCCCGGCGCCGATCAGGGTGTGCGCCTCATCGATGAACAGGATGATCGGTTTTTCGGAGGACTGCACCTCTTCGATGAACTGCTTGAGGCGGTTCTCGAATTCGCCCTTCATGCTGGCGCCCGCCTGCAGCAGCCCCACGTCGAGTACCCGCAGGGTGACATCCTGCAGCGGTGGCGGCACCTCGCCCCGGGCGATCTGCAGAGCGAAGCCTTCCACGACCGCGGTCTTGCCCACCCCGGCCTCACCGGTGAGGATGGGGTTGTTTTGCCGGCGTCGCATCAGGATGTCGACGATCTGGCGGATCTCGTCGTCACGCCCGACGATGGGGTCGATCTCACCCTTTCGTGCCCGTTCGGTGAGGTCCACGGAGAACTGGTGCAGGGCCTGTTGCTTGCCCATCTGGGCCGGCGCCATGGCGCCACTGGCTTCCCCCGGAGCGGCCCCGCCACCAATCTGGAAGCCGTCATTGGCGCGCATCGCCTCTTCGGGGGAGCCCGCCACCACTTCTTCGAAGCGCTCGGTGAGGGTGTCGGCGCTGATCTTCTTGAACTCGTCGGAAATGCGCACCAGGGCGTTGTGCAGGCTGTTGGTCTTGAGAATGCCCACGATCAGGTAGCCGGTGCGCACCTGGGCATCGCCGAACATCAGGGTGCCGTAGACCCAGCCCCGTTCCGTGGCCTCCTCCACGTGGGAGGAGAGGTCCGAGATCGAGGTGGAGCCCCGGGGCAGGGTGTCCAGGTGTTCGGTGATGTCCTTGGCCAGACGTGAGGGTTCCAGATTGAACTGCTTGATGATGCGGTGCAGGTCCGAATCCTGTAACTGCAGGATCTGATGGAACCAGTGGACCAGTTCCACATAGGGGTTGCCACGCATCTTGCAGAATACAGTGGCACTCTCGATGGCCCGGTAGCCGAGGCTGTTCAATTTTCCGAACAGGGCAACGCGGTTGATCTCGCTCATGATGTCAGGCCTCTCAGTTCAAGGGGATGAAGGGTGAGATCGTCACCGTCCCGTCCCAGGGGTTGTTGTGCCAGCCAACTGGTCCAGCCCAGCCGGCTCGTGCCGTTGAGTTGGGGTGCTGGGATTTCCGCTTCTGCCAGGATCAATTGCAGTTCCCAGTCCAATTCGTCGCCGATGTAGTTTTTCACCACTGCGATCAGTCGTTTCATGCTTTCTCCCCCCGGGAGCATGCGCTGGTAGTCGTCAAAATTCAGCGCCCCCAGGACGATGCGGAATTTTTGTTGACCCAACCACACCCGGTCCCCAAGGATGATGGTGGAACCGAGGCTGCTGATCTCTTCAGAGTGCCCCAGCCGGCAGCGGCTGTTGTCCGGCAGATCGATCCAGCAGCCGACGAATTCATCGATGCGGACCGGAAGACGAAAGAAATCCCGCAGGATCGCCTCGAGCCCCTCGGCGTTGCGGGTCTGGCATGCCAGGCGGCCTGCGTAGTGGCGTTTCGCCAGGTCGGGCATGGCATCGCGTTGTTGCAGGTTTTCGGTGCCGATCCCGAACAGGGATCCCAGGTAGTCACCGAAACGGTCCTGGTCCGGACGGTCGTAGCTGACGGTGGGTTGGCTGTCTGCCCAGACCCGATAGAAAAGACTCAGCAGCCGGTGGTGGAACAGATCGAGAAACTGTACCAGGGTCGGGTCCCGATGGTTTTTCTTGCGCTCATAGACATATTCCGTGAGGTGCAGGGGCAGGGGGCCGTTGGGTCCGAACAGACCGAGGAAGTAGCTCCCCAGGCGTGGCGGCACGCCACCCTTCCCCTCCTGGAACGAGGAGAGGGTGGAGGGTTGGAATGCCATGGTCGGGTCCTGTCCCAGGCGAATCCGGTCATCCCGGGGATGACGCGACCTGCCCAGGCGGGGGGTGTCCGGGTAGGCGCATTCGAGCCGTCTCATCGCCTGATAGAAGTCAAAGCGATAGGGACCCTGGCGCAGCTGGTCGAACAGACCTAGAGCGTGTGTCTCAGACCCAGCCTGACCGGCCATCGCATGATCTCTCCACGTTGTTGGGTGACGATTACGGTTTCCGTAAAGGAGTTGATCGCCGTATAGCGGCGAAAGAACTGTTCCATCATGGCGCCGAACAGGAAGGCGCTGCTGCCCTCGAAGGCGAACTCATCCAGGGTTAGGGTGATTTCTAGGCCGTGTCCGAACGAGATGGGACCGGGACTGGGCAGGCGCCGGTTGACCGGTTTGGCCTGGATCGAAATCACCCCGTCCACCTGTTTGCGCAGGGCCGGGTCGCTGGTGTCGGCATACAATTGCAGGAAGTCCTTCAGCGCCGCGGTACTCTGTTCCTGATCCTCTCCGGCCAGGGACAGGTAGTTGAGCGACAGGTGATTGATTAGACGCCAGCTGATCTGCCCCTGGGCAGTGGAGGGCCGGGGCCGGGTGGGGGATCCAATGCAGCGAATCTGGTTCACCGGGGTGCTGCTGTCCAGGGTAAAGCTGGAGTCGCTCTGGCCCAGAGGAATATGCATGGTGAGGTCCCGATTGGTGCACAGGGTCGTCACGGCCAACTGACGCATATCACTCTGATAGGGCGCCTCGTCCGCATCCACAATCGAGAGAAACACTTCACTGCCCACATAACCGGTGCGCGCCCCCTCGCGCTGCTGTTTTGACGACAGCAGTCTGGGGAGCCGGTGGGCCACGTAATAGGCCCGGGGCTGGTCCGAGGCAATCAGGTCATTGCTGGCGTAGAACGGGTGGAAGACCTGGTTCTCGCCGGAGTTGTTGCCCACCCCCTTCACCCCGGTGACCTCGTAGACTTCGTAGTCCATCGGCCGGGTACGGTCCGGCAGGACATGATGTTCCGAGAAGCTGTCATTGAGGTGGATTCGGTCAGCACGCTTGGGAAACAGATTGATTGCAGGGGTGCAGTAGAGCAGGAAGTTCTGCTCACTCAAGGCCCCTTCGAGTCGGGGTTCGCTCGCGTCCAACAGGGCAAACAGTTCCAGTTGCTGGGCGTCGCAATGGCGGATCACGGACTGCAGATCCCCCAGTTCCAGGAACATGAAGCGATTTGAGAGGGCAAAGTACTCCGCCAGGAAGCGGTATCCCTGGAACGAACGGGGGCCATAGGGTAGTAGTGCCTCATCTTCCTCGAAACCCATGATGCGCACTGGACAGGGCTGCCGGGTGCTGTGGTGAGTTTTCGAATTCGTGGTCCGGCCGACCAGTCGCAGGGTATGCCCGGCGAGAACCTCGAAGGCGTGCTTGCCCGGGTCTCCGCCACTGAGAAACAGGGGCAGGTGGTCCAGTTCAAGCCGGTTGAAGGGGATGTCGCCGGCGGTGTTGAGGCGAAACCGCAGGGCGGCCTTGGCGCCGGGTTGCTTACCAATACCTGCCAGGGCGATCGCCGCCGGACTCGGCAGGTAGTCGACACTTTCAATAGAGATTGGCCAGAGTCGCACGTCCTGGGCGGTGCGGTAGACGCAGGGGGTCTGGTTACCCTTGCCGAGGCGACTGCGCAAGGTCGATTCCCGGGGTAGCAGAAACCCGTCTCCCAGTGAGGGATCGAGCAGGTCGGTCTGCATCTGTATCACCATCATGGACGGTGTCGGGGCCAGGTAGTGGGGGTAGACCCGTTCCATCAGGTGCTGAGTGAAACGGGGGAACTCCTCATCGAGTTTGAGCTGGATACGCGCGGTCAGGAAACTGAAACCCTCCAGTAGGCGCTCCACATACGGGTCGGCGCATTCAAACTCATCCAGGGTCAGGCGGCTTGCGATCTTCGGGTAGGCATGGGCAAATTCCGCCCCCATTTCCCGCAGATATTGCAGTTCCTGGTTGTAGTACTTGAGCAGCCTCGGGTCCATCCGGTTACTCCCGACCTGCGCCAAAGGCGTCGGAGACGGTTACACCGCCCTCTTCGAAATCGATCTGGGTTTTGATCAGCATGTGAGTCGGCGCCGGGACGGCCCAGAGTTGGCCTTCAATCTCGAACATGAGCCGGTTATGGCTCTCTTTGGCGTTGTCCCGTACGGAGCGGACCCGCACCGAGTTGTGCTGGATGCGCGGTTCGAACTCCTGCACCGCCTGGCGCACCATGCGTTCCAGCTGATTCAGGTCCATACCCGAGACCAGGTGTCCCGAAAGCTCGCGGATGCCGAAGTTGAGGACCGAACGGGCGACCTCGGGGTAGTGTTCCAGATCCTCGGTGGTGGCCAGGTTGGTGGTGTTGAGCAGCCAGGAGAGATCCCGCAGCACCGCCTGGCGCAAGCGGCGCATGGACATCACGCGCTTGTCCTGGGATTCCTTGCTTTTCTCCGGCTCGTCATCAGTCAGACGGTCGAGCAGAGAGGGCTGCAAATGATGATTTTTCGTAGCCTTCAAGGACACGGGCTCTACATAGGGTAGGGTGGCTGCGAAGCGCTCATTTCGCCTCTGTGTCCGCCGCGCTCTGGAACTGGATCTGACGGACTCCCAATAGCGGGTACTCATCCAAGTCGGTAGCCAGCATCCGTTGTCCGAGTCCGGTGTACAGCGCTTCATGGTGTTGCTGCCACTCGGTCTTTCTTGCGAGTTTCAAAGTGTTGTCCTGGGTTGCTTCGGTACCGGGGTAGCG
>JARRNW010000247.1:0-7170 GCA_037384565.1 Candidatus Thiodiazotropha sp. | reverse complement strand
CAATCCTTTAATAATATTCCGGACGACAAATATGCGCTTATTGAGCTCTTCAGTTTCAAATTCAAGGAACATGCCAATTCGCAAGACCAAGCCGAGCCCATTATTCTATGGGCGTATCCTGCACAAAAAGGCCCCCCTCGCACCAAGACCGTTTTCTTCCCATTGAACAATCTCTCATCAGCATCGAACATTTGCGCAGATACCTATTCACTAAATTTCAGGCTTGAACCCGGTGACGCTTGGGGTATCTCTCTCTATCGAAGCAATCCAACGACGGCCTCTGAACTCAGTGTTTACATTTCAGGGTATTACTATACACATAGACACTGAAGATTCAGAAACCTGTAAATACTAACAGTAGCAGATCATATTGCCCCATAAAATAGCCAGGTAATTTGATCTGACTCTGAATTCCTAATGACGGTTAGGCCTACCCTTTATTCCTTCTGAATTGAAGGCCTATGAAACGATTTTCAATAAATCAGGATGCGAGCGATAATAATGCACAGATAAAAGTCCTGTAACCACTCACTTGCCGGAATCACTTCTCTTCCATTGCACGAATAATCTCAGAAGGATCGGTATAGGATTTCCAACGCACGATCTTCCCATTGCGCACCTTAAGCCACTGCACGAACTCAATCTCAAAGGCCTTTCCGGTCGCTTTAACCACCGATTTTTCGTGTATGATCCCCATGGCGTTTTCACCTTCCACCACCAGTTCGAGCAGCTCTTCCGACTGAACATCAACCAGGCCGAGAAAGATCACCCCGGTCTTTTGGACCGCTTCGATACCATGCACTGTTCCGATCCAGGGCATGATGTCGTTGTAGCCCGGTACGATCTTGTAGTTGATCCACTCCACGTTTTCGTCAAGACAGGTGAAGGCCGAGTCGGGATCGTGATGGGTCATGCCGTCAAACCATTTCTGAGCCACAGCTCGAGTGGTGGCTGTGTCACTATCGCTTTGTATGTCCATTCCGTTCTCCATGCGGGAAGGCGCCCGCTTCTACAGGCGTTGGATGAATTCGATCAGGTTGTCGTCACAGTCGCGGATAAAACAGGCATTCAGATTGAACTCCTCTGCATAGAGCGGTCCGAAAATGATCATTACGCCCTGTTCCTTTAACTGTTGTACGGCGGTATCCATATCCGTCACTCGCAACGAGAGTTGGCTGATACCGCGCAACGCGAGATGCCCTCCGGGCGGATCGTCCCGGTGGGCGGGTTTTGGCGCTGGGGGCTGAACCAATTCGAGTTCCATGTCCTGCCGTCGCAAGTAGGCCACATCTACCCCATAGGAATCATAGCGGTGGCGTTGTACGGGCTGAAAACCCAGCACGCGCTGATACCAGTCGATGCCCGCCTGCAAATCGGATACCACAACGCAGGCGTTGAGGCTGTTCTTTATGCTGATACAGGGTTGGGTGGTCATGGGCTTTTCAACGGGTCAATACTTCGACCAGTTTGTCCCCAAAAGCCCGGGAAGACTCTACCGACAGGGCGGTGACAAAAGGGGCGTCCCAGGCCACGCAGGGTTTGTTGCGATTGGCGGTTTCATCTGAAATCACCCGTCCTTCAGGGCCCACTGCATCTTGGGTGATGTATTGCAGGGGAAAGAGAAATCCCTCGGTGCGCAGCTTCATGTCGGGATTGTCTGGGGTTGAGCGCACCACGTCGTAGACTACGTCCACACTGAAGTCCCAGGCATGAGGGTGGGCGGTGACGGTCTTGCCGTAGATGACACTCTTGAGGTTGTTGTCCGGGTCGCGGGTGAATACCAGGGCGGCCACCGCATAGCAGAGAGCACCGATGATTTTGCCGCTTTTGTAGGCGTCTAGGATCAGCTGATGCACGGACATGTTGCCGGCGATATCCACCGCGGCGCCCGGGCCACCGACCAAGACCAGATGATCATAGTCCGCCATATCTGCATCGCTGATCTTGAGGGGTTGAGACCAGGTTCCGTTGTCGAGAATCTCGTTGACCCTAGCGAGCAGTTGCGGGGGATTCATCGGGATTTTGAGCATCGGATCGATGAACTCCGGATCCATACTCAGTTTGAACGGCAACGGAGTTTTACCCAGGAAGGTAGCCAGGGTCAGTTCGTGGCCCGCAGCCTTGAGGGCATCCCAGGGGGCCTGCAGCTCTTCCGCCCAGAGTCCGTAGTTCGAGGCGATTACGAGAATTTTCGCCATGTTTTAATCTCCTTATCCAGTTTGGCCGTGGTATTGGCTACCGGGCTCAGTGCACGGATGGTTTCATCCAGTTTGAATTGCGCCAGTTCGAAAAGATGCTCACTGGGCAAATATGACTTGAGTGCCGCAAGAAGCTGGTGCTGGCGCACCGGGGGCAGGCTGTCACCACCCTGCAGAAGATCGCCCAGCATGCCCAGATACATTTGGATATAGGCCTGGGTCCAGTAGATCCCCTCGCGCCCGCAGCTTGCCCCATGCGCGGGGTAGAACCGGGCATTGGCTCGGAACTCCCGGCGCAGCCGGTCGAGACCGCGCAACCACTCCAGGGGGTGACCGTCCTTCATGAAAAGGTGCATCTGGTTGTAGATCAGGTCTCCACAAAAGACGATCTGGGTATCCTGATCTTCGATGAACCAAACACCGTCGCAGTCGGATTCACAGCCGCCATAGTCGTGGATCTGAAAGGTCACGCCGTCGAATACCAGCTTGTCGACGTGTCGCACTACCCGGTTGGGGAAGATACGCCGTTGCGGAAAATTGTTGCCGAATGCCTGGCGCATGCCTTCGGCTTCCGTGGTGTCCCTAGCCCGGGCCTGATCGATCGACTCTTTCAGGGCGAAAAAGTCAACCGCTCGGTCACCGATGATCTCTGCGACGCCCATGTAGTGATCGGGGTGTCCATGGGTGAGTAGAACCGCCAGCAGTGGCTTTTTGATCTCTTGTTCGATCAACGTTATAACCGCTCGGCTGGAGCTGAGCGCCACACCACCATCGATTACGACCACGCCACGACGGGTTTCCACGAGATGGATATTGACCCGCATGCCCAGTTCCGTGGCGGTGTGGGTATGGATAACCGGTGAATTGGAATTCATGACGGGCGGTAGTGTTTTTCAACATCCTCGGCGAAGCCGAGATAATCTCTGAGCAACCAGACACGATCCACCACCGCTTCCTGCAACGCCGATAACGAGCTCAGTTGGTTCAACGCCTCGGTATCACGCACATCCACGATCGCCATCGCCTGCTGTTGCGCCGCCACCCGGTAAAGGCCGAGCACCTTGGCGGGCAGGGGCTCCTGCAGGGCCTGACACAGGTCGTTCCACAACCCATCCAGCTTGCGTTGCGCGGGCTCCCAGGAGAACTGAACGAAAAACAGGAACCGGGGATCTTTTGCCATCTCCCGACGCCGCTGGGTGAGGTAGGGGAAGACATCGATGGTGAAGCCCTCCTGCAGGGTAAGCACCTGTTCGAAGATCAGGTGTTCACGCATGGGCAGAACCCCCAGGGCGTATCGGTCGAAATCTTCAGCGGTCGGTGCTTCGCCAATGGACATCACATACTCCTCGGCCACCGCTTTATAGAGATGGGTGACGATGCCCTCTTCGATACTCTTGGCCGCGGCCTTGGCCTCTTTGCCCTCCAGCTCCCACAACTGGTCGAAGGTCATGCCTTTCAGATTCCAGCGCATCCTGCTAAAGAACAACATACTCCACCTCCATTCTGATAGGGGTATCCATAATGCCTTCACATAACCCGGGTAGCCTGGATGCTCGAGTAGCAAAATCCGGGGCGGAAGATCACATCGAAATTTCGGATTGCTGCTTGCCGCATCAGACTAATCAGGGTGCGCAGTACGATCCGCAATGAGGCTGACCAGTTCATGCACGGATCCGAATGTTTCGGTTGCGATCATCAATGGTGTTTTCCCATCATGGCCTTGCAGATCAAGGCGCGCGCCCGCCTCGACCAGTACTCGTGCGCATTCGTCAAAACCGTGCCACAGGGCGTCATGCAAAGGGGTGTAACCATTGCTGGGCCCTTGATAGTTGAGGTTTATACCCGTCTGTTGGGTCAGCATCCGGGCAATCTCAGTGTGACCGTTATAGGTTGCTTTGTGCAGTGGTACCGCGCCAAAGGTTGGTTCGACGGCATTGACGTTGGCACCGGCCTGCAACAGAGCGGCGACAATCTCGGTATGTCCGTCCCGGCAGGCTACCAGCAGGGGTGTATGCGCATCATTGAAACCATTTAGGATAGGGTATCGGGCCTCGATGTCGGCGCCTGATTCGATCAGGGATTGAGCACTTTGGGTATCCCCTTCAATCACCGCGCGCATCAGAGGTTGGTGATCGACATGCTGTTGATCGCTCACTTGGCGTGCCATGACGAAATCGGCGGCCTGTTGCAGTTTGTTCTGATCGACCCGGTTCACTTTGAGGGCGTAATTCATGTGCGCCAGCAGGGTGAAGCCATAGTGGGTGTTGATATTGACCCCGGCGCCTTTGGATAACAGATACTCCACAATATCCGGCCGTTTGAACCAGATGGCCTCAATGAGTGCGGTATGACCGGTACTCACAGCGATCTCATCGATCCAGGCGCCCTGCTCCACGAGTAGCTTTATCACCGGAAGACTGCCGCCCTGACACGCCTTATGCAGCGCCGTGGCACCGGCAAAGGGATCCTTGGTAAACAGGTCGGCACCGGCGTCCAGAAGTTGGCGCACCGTTTCGGCAAGACCGCGTCCGGCGGCCATCATCAGAGCTGTGAGACCGTCCACGGGATTGCGGCTATCGGGGTCGGCACCCTGGGCCAGCCACCGTGCCGTGGCTGTTTCGTCACCTCGGTATATGCTGTCGAGCAGGCCTGTGTTCAGATCTGTCATGACCGTCCTCGTTGAAAGAGTGCTAGGTGAAATATTCGATCAGGCCGTTGCCCATGAGCCACAGGCCGACGACCACAAAGCTCAAGCCGAATGCCCAGAGTGCCGGACGTTGCACCACCACGGCCAAACCACCGAGCAGGATCGTCACCTGAAAGAGCGCTACCGCGATGGTTAACTTGTCGTGTGTCCTGTATTCATATTCCCCGAATTCGGAGGACTCCTCGTCTTGTTTTTTGTACTCCTCGATCAGTATCATGTGAGCATTTGCCGCCTTGTGGTATTCCGGGTCCACAGGTTTCTCAAACGCCATGAGAATATCGATTTTGGCCATTATCGCGTGGTAAGCCGCTTCGGCGCCCGCGGCATAGGCGGCATCAACCGTCTGTTGCGACTCGGCGATCGCCGCTTTGTCGGCGGCGAAAGTTGCGTAGAGTGCGGTCACGGCTGAGAGCACCGCCAGTAGAGAGGAAGTCAAGGCTACCCAGGACTCCCAACGAGGGGTCTGGCGAACCTCTTCCCAGCCCGATTTCATCGATGTTATCGTTGACGATCTCTTCCAGATCACTTTCCATGGCTCATTCGCTCGTTTTCATCGGGACACCAGAATGACAATACTTCTGCCGGTCACCAGATAGTCGTCATCGGCAATGGGCGTACTGGATTCGGTATCCATGGCGCTTTCCGGCGGCAGGGCGGTGTCCGCGTAGCGATACCAGCGGCGAACCGGCAGACGAGGGATCTGAAACGGCAGACTCGTTTCACTCATGTTCATCATGACATGCAGGTCCGGCTCGTTGCCGCTAAAGGCGCCCAGGGTGAAGGCCAGCACCTGGCAGTTGGGGTCCTGCCAGCCCGGCGCGTTCAGTTCGCAGCCGTGCCAGCTGACCTCGGGCAGGCCGCGATCGTTGCTTCGTTGTTCGAAGAAACCGTCCTGGCGTAACTGAAAGCAACGTTTGCGCAACGCGATCATGCCTTTGAAAAACTCGAACAGATCCCGGTTTTCGTCCAGCAGACTCCAGTCGATCCAACTGATTTCGTTGTCCTGGCAATAGGCGTTGTTGTTGCCCTCCTGGGTGCGACCGAACTCATCCCCGGCGAGGAGCATGGGGACACCCCGGGCAAGCAGTAGAATCGCCGCGAAGTTCTTTATCTGGCGTTTACGCAGCGCCAGGACCGCCGGGTCTTGGGTCGCGCCTTCGACGCCACAGTTCCAGCTGCTGTTGTCGTTGATTCCGTCCCGGTTGTCCTCCCCGTTGGCCTCGTTGTGCTTGCCGTCGTAAGAGACCAGATCCATCAGGGTAAAGCCGTCGTGACAGGTGATGAAGTTGATCGAGTTGTCGGGGCTGCGTCCGCTCCATTGATAGAGATCGGCGCTGCCGGCCAGGCGCATGGCCACGGCGGGAACCAGCCCCGGGTCACCGCGCACGAAGCGGCGCACGTCGTCGCGGAAACGACCGTTCCACTCAGCCCAGCGCAGCCCCGGAAATGACCCGATCTGGTAAAGCCCCGCGGCGTCCCAGGCTTCGGCGATGAGCTTGGTGTCGACAAAGGTTTCTGAAAGCTCCAGATTCCAAAGCACCGGCGGATGTGCCATGGGGGCGCCATCCTCACCCCGGGACAGGATCGAGCCTTCGTCGAAACGAAAGCCGTCGACGTGCAACTCCTCGACCCAGTAGGCGAGACAGTCCTGAACGAATTTATCGATGATCGGGTGATTGCAGTTAAGGGTATTACCGCAGCCGGTGTAGTCCATGTAATAGCGCTTGTCACCCGCTACCAACAGATAGTAGGTGGCGTTGTCGAGGCCTTTGAAATGCAGCGTCGGTCCCTGGTGGTTGCCCTCATTGGTATGGTTGAACACCACGTCCAGAATGATCTCGATACCCGCTTTGTGCAGAGCTTTGATCAGATCTCTTAGCTCACGGATATGCTCCCCCTCGTGATGGCTGGCGCAGAAGCTCCCTTCGGGAGCGAAATACCCAACAGTCGAGTAGCCCCAGTAGTTTTTCAATGACGTGCCGTCGGCGCGTTGGTGGAGAATCTCGGTTTCGTCAAAATCGAAAACAGGCAATAGTTCCACTGCGGTAACGCCCAACTCCTGCAGATAGGGGATCTTCTCCATCAGGGCTCTGAAAGTGCCGGGGTGAGTTGTTCCTGCCGAGGGCGACCGGGTGAAGCCGCGCACATGGGTTTCGTAGATTACGGCGTCTTTCATCGGCTGGCCTAGAGGACGGTCTCCCTCCCAATCGTAATCCCCGGTGTCGATAATCTCGCAGCGCATGGCGCTGGCCAGATTGTCACGCT
>JARRNW010000246.1:0-5673 GCA_037384565.1 Candidatus Thiodiazotropha sp. | reverse complement strand
CGTTACCAGGGACAGCTCTCCGAATGGTATGAAAAAAACATGGGCGAGGGCTGGCCCGCCCGGGTGGCCCGTCTGTTGGACCTGTTCAAACGGGGTGACGCGGTGTTGCAGATGATGCAGGTCACCGGCGAGGAAGGCGTGACCCTGGCGGACTTCGTCACCTATCAGAAGGCCTTGTTCCTCGACATGGTCTACCTGCAGCAGGACGCCTTCGACGAGGTCGACGCCTCCACCTCACTGGAACGCCAGAAACTCACCTTCGGCAAGGTCTTCGAACTGGTAGAGCGCAGCTACGCTTTCACCGACAAGGACCAGGCGCGGGACTACTTCACCCGTTTCACCGGATTGTTCAAGAACTTCAACTATGCCCGGTCCGACTCGCCGGACTTCCAGCGCTATTTGAAGGAGATTGATGTCTTGGCTAAGAGCATTGGGCAGTAGGATACGTGAAAATCTGAGATCTATTGCTATTAGATATCGCCACATTCAAACACAAACAATTTTTGAATAACGAATGCATGGCGTGCAACTTGTTGATTAAGAGAAAGAACCTTTTAGACACCTAATGAGGAGATGATATGCAGCAGCTGAAACGGCTCGACCTGCTGATGGTGCTTGCGGCCACTTTGATAGGCATCGCAGGCTGTAATAATAACCACAACAACACCGATGAGAGCACAACTCACGGCTCTCTCACCCAGAGCCCACCGACTCAGGTAGCGCAATTCTCCGCCACTGACTTCACCACAATACTGAATAGCAGCACAGATGGGCAGAGCCTGCTCGCACTTGCCGGAACGCCCCAGTGTGGCATAGATATTCGCCACATCGAATATGTGACGGTAGGCGCCAAAGGTGAGTCAACTACCGCCACCGGCGCCCTGATGGTACCGAACGGATCATCCTCCTCGTGCACAGGGGCTCGTCCTATCGTTCTCTATGCTCACGGTACGACCGTTGAAAAGTCATACAATATCGCCAACATCGTTGATCCGAACAATCCTGGGTATTCGGAAAGCCTGCGCATGGCAGCCCTATTCGCCGCCCAGGGTTACATTGTCGTGGCACCAAACTATGCCGGCTATGACACCTCTACACTGTCCTATCATCCTTATCTCAATGCGGACCAGCAGTCGCAGGATATGATCGATGCACTGAGCGCAGCCCGCTCCGCGCTGGATGGCCTGAACGCTTCGGGCAGCAGCGATGACGGCAGGCTCTTCATTGCAGGCTACTCGCAGGGTGGCTTTGTCGCCATGGCTACCCAGCGCGCCTTGCAGGATCAGGGACAAACCGTTACAGCAGCGGCTCACATGTCGGGCCCCTACGCACTTGAGGCAATGGGTGACGCAGTGCTGACAGGCAGTGTCAACCTCGGCTCTACATTTTTCATTCCGCTGCTTGCTAACGGCTACCAAAACGCATATGGCAATGTGTATACCGAGGTTACCGACTTCTATTCGAACAGTTTTTCCAGTGGTATTTCAAACCTTTTGCCAAGTAGCTACAGCAACGAAGAACTCATCATTAACGGACTTCTACCGCAAACCGCTCTGTTCAGCAGTACCACACCAAGCACGGGAGATTCCACCCTGGACGACCTGCTGGCGATACCATCCAATCCCTTATTTGCCCTTGGTTTCGGTGATCCCTACCTGATCAACAACAGCGTACGTACCGCTTACGCCCTGGATATCGCAAGCAACCCTGACGGCTTTTTTCCAACACCCACCGCAGAGGCGAAGGTGGCCAGTTCCTCCGCCTACGGTCTTCGTGAAGACCTGCGCATCAACGACATGCGCTACGACGAGACATTCTCCCCCGCCTCTCCGACCCTGTTATGCGGCGGTCAGGATGATCCGACTGTTTACTTCTTTAACGCACAAGCCATGCAAGCGTTCTGGGCACCCTACAACCTGCCCGACGGGTTGTTGACGGTACTTGATCTGGAGACCGGACTGGGACCCGGAGACCCCTATACCGCACTCGAGAGCGGTTTTGCCGAACTCAAGACTCAGATAGCCGCTGAAGCGGTCACGGCCGGCGCTACTGATGGGGGTATTGCAGCGGTTGCCGCAAGCTACCACGGCATGTTAGTACCGCCCTTCTGTACCGCGGCGGCACGGGGTTTTTTCGCCAACTTCTGAACCCTGCAAACCCGCCGAGGTTTGACGGGATACAAGCTAAATAAACTATGTTTAGTTATTTAAATATGAGGCTTTTCTGGGATTTTATTTCCAGATAGGGTATATAAGGTGGCCAACTAAATAGAGGCACAATAGAGTTTTAACAATCTCTAAAGGATACTGGCACGCTGCCGAAACATATTTTACGACTGTCGCACGGGGATTAGATCCCCGTACGAGCAACGAAGCGGAATTCACAAGTATTCCATAACGAAAAGATCGGTAATCACTTGCACACGGAAGACACACGATGCAAGTACTGATTCCAGACGACGTTCTCCCAAATTCGAAGTAATTTGTATTGAGAATTTTGTCCGGGTAGCAGTTATTGGATCACAAGAAAATGACCAGATGGGAACTCGGTGGGTAACACAGGGATAAGTCGTTCCTAGTGTATAGGACCCGAAATATGTCGTTGTCTATGAAGACAAGATGCATGCCACGGACTTGGCCGCAGGTAGTGGTTTGTTGGTATTCGGAAGCACTTTTATGCTGGCTAGTGCTAACGGACCCTCACTGATTGCAAAGGTTTAAAGCGGAGAGTTTCCACTGCATCATTGATTTGATTGCATGGGTTTCTCCAAAGATTGGAAATTCGAATCATCTGAGGGGTGGTCAAGTGACAGATAATCCGGTTCGGGATAAATCAGTTTCAAGCACGTTTCATAAGGCATTGCTTCTGATTTACATTGTAAGTGTATTGATATCCGTACCTGTCATATATTTTGTGACCAAAAATGATCTGTACACACAAGCCAACCAGGAACTGAAACTCTTGGTCGACGTTGTACGCTCGGCGCGTGCTATCGTCCGAGAAAAAACCCGGCCGCATTTTTTACCCAAGGGTGAATTTTTCCCTCCCGTTGTTTCATCAACCGTAATGGCCAAGGAACTCGCCTATCAGTTCCAAAAAGTGCAGCCAAGCTATTTGATCAGGATGATCAGCGATGACCCACTTAACCGGGAGAACCTTCCTGAAGGCCTCGAAGTGGAGGTTTTAAAACGACTTCGTCATGGCCCCTCAGATAAAAAAGTTGAGCTGACAGGCGTTATCAAAGGTCAAAAGTATCTCATATCCGCCGCGCCATCAAAGGTCAAAGACAGCTGTCTTATTTGCCACGGAGATCCGGCTGCCGCACCCAAAGATATTACTGATCAGTATGGAACCACTTCAGGTTTCAATTGGACATCTGGCGCTGTTATCGGAGGCAGCCTTGTAGGTGTCCCTGTAGCCGACCTCAATGGAGCCGTACTAAAGCGCTCCGCCATCTTTATCGGTATTATCACCATACTTTTCGCCTGCGTGCTGGTTGTTCTGAATCGAGTTGTGGAAAACAACATCATCCAACCCATTCTGGAAATTACCGAAACAGCGCAAAAAGTGAGTCTTGGTCGCAGCAATCAACCCCTCATTTCCGATAGAAACGATGAAATTGGTTCACTGACACGCGCATTCGAGCTGATGCGCAGAAGTATCAACATAGCAACCAAGCAACTGGCCAAAGCCAATGCTGGGAAAAATAGTTAACCAAGATGGTTGGTTCGCTTGTGTTTTCAGCCGCGTATACTGGTACGATAGCCGGGCGCTTGCCCGGCCTAGACAAAGCCTATACTCGGTATTCTTGAAAAAAAGCGACTGATTTAACTAATATCTAGACAGCAATATAGACGACATGAGCTCTGATTATTTGACACTATTCGAGATAATTGAAGAGCTGCGTGCTTTAACCAGCGCCAAAGAAACCGGCACTTTTTTTGTCGTGAGCGAAGAACAGCACTCCGCTATGTTTGGGTTTAAAAATGGACAGCTTGTTGCCCTGCAGTGCAGGTTGCGTTTTGGCGAGAAGGCGATTCCACTGATCGCCAACATCAAAAGAGGCAAATGCCGCTTCGATGACTCAATGAACTTTGCCAGAAGAATAGAAGTCTCGGACAATGAAGAGATCTTTCAGGCGATATTATCAACCCACCCTCAGGTTGAGACAAATCATTCCGTATTGCCACCCGCCGCTGCGAAGCCAGCACCTAGGTCCTCCTCTGGGCAACAAAGAATTTCGCTTTCAGCGGAGCAAAGAAAAGCCATCGGTTACATCTTAAGCGAAGAGCTGGGTCCCATGGGCAATGTTGTCATGAACAACATCGATGATTGTGCAAACTTTGATGAAGTTTTCGCCATCGTCAAGGACAGCGCTGACGGTTTAGGTATTGAAGATCTGTTGATCAGCAAAATCAGCGCCATCATAAAGCCGTAACAAACTGACCTGCCCCCTAGAGAATAAGCCACGGTCTTTCCGTTCACGACACTCATTGACCCTTTTCGGCAGATTAGAATTATATTGATAGGGGCTACAAAGCAAGCCATTGTTTTCATGACTTGAGACTCACGCGCCGTTGCGGTACGGAAAGTAACCGCAATTTCAAATTCTGCATGATTGTGTCCTATACTGCACTATCGTTAGTGTACCCCAGGGAATAGGAACCACCCATGAAATACGGAATTCTCACTTCAATACTGATCTGTTTCAGCCTAACCATGCCAACGATCCGGGCTGAAAGCCATTCCATTGGCATTGGCGTAGGCCACCTCTACAGCGGAATCGGCATCAATTACACCAAACATCGCGACAACCATCTCACATACGGGTCACTGGGATGTATCGCTGTGGCTCATTCGGGCAATAGCGGCATTGAAACGGAATGCGGCGTTGGAGCAGGCTACATCATGACCAACCTGTTCATGGAAACGGACAGGCAAGGATTTGGACTCTATACCGGCGTGTATAGAAATACCGACAAGGATGCGAACGAAGTCATACTCGGCCCCACCTACACTTTCTTTTCGAACGGCATGGGAAATCCGGGATGGTCTATCGGTGTCATGCCCTATCTGCGCAAAATCAGCAACCAAGATACTGACTATCAAGCTCTCTTCAATATTGGTTATCAACTCTAACTTCTTACAACAAACCTGATATGCCCTTCGAACTTGTCACAACACCACCAAAGAACACAATCCTTCGCCTGTGGTGGTACGTGTCGATTCGCGCATCTGGAAGCAGGTCGTCACGGGCTTTGCCGAGGTCTCCAGTCTTGGGGAGGGCCTGCCATGGGAGCTTGAATACCTAAGCAAATACACCCAAATGAACATCGTACTAGTGGGTCTGTACGATGCACTTGAGAGGCTCTCCGCGCAGCCACTCGGAAACCGGGAAGGTAGCGGAATCGATCAGCGACTGATCGCACTGCTGAATGGCAAGCGCGTTCTAGACTGTCGCAACGGCACCTCATCGGATACCAGGCGCTTCGCCCGTTTACTGAAAGCGAGGTTGAATGAACAGTCTGTCATTCAACCGATAAGCAGCTAAACTTTCACCTTACGAATCTCTTTTATCAACGCCACCTGGGATGAAGGGACGACATGCCAAGCAACAGTCCACTCCATGGAACAGGATTCGACTCCTGCCTGCGGATACCCGCAACCATCGGC
>JARRNW010000245.1:0-5735 GCA_037384565.1 Candidatus Thiodiazotropha sp. | reverse complement strand
GAATTATGTAATGCCATGACATCATGGGTTTCGTCGTCACTGGTTCGTCCGTCCTTGCTCCAGACCTTCGCCAGCCCCCAATCCAGCAACAAGACCTCGCTGTAGGGACCGACCAGAATATTCTCAGGCTTGATGTCGCGATGAGCAATGCCATGAGCATGGGCATAGGCCAAGGCGTGGGCAATCTGCGCGATGACCTCTATCAGCTGTGTGAGGTCATAACGTTCCCGGAAATCCAGGATCTCGCGCAGCGTGTAGCCGTGGATCAGTTTCATCGTGAAGTAATAGTGTCCCTTACGATCTCGACCAATCTCATAAATCGGTAAAGTGTTGGGGTGTTGTATCAGCGCCGAAACCCGGGCTTCACGTAACAGACGTGTATTTTCGATCTCGTCATGTGCGAATTCCGGGCGTAGCGTCTTGTAGGCAACCACTCGCGACAGATACAGGTCCTTACAGGATTGAATCAGTGATTTGCCCCCTTTTGCGATCTCGCGAATAAACATATAGCGTGTATTGGGATTGAGGACTTCTGGCAACGGCCGGTCCGTGTCCTCAAGAAATACATCATTTTGCTCCTTGGGTGGCTGCTGAAACTTGAGCATCGAAAGACTTTACTGGTGACTGCGGGAGATTTAAGTCTAGCAGGCTTTGAGCGCAGGATGTCCTGGAAGGCCGCGCCACCCGTCGAAGGTCGGTTTCGCTTGAATCGGTGCTGATGGGTAAGAGCATTTACCCCTGTTCCAATACGTGGTGTCAGGGGATAATGTCCGGAAACGTCACCGGGAAGGGGACATCCATCACAGTTCAACAAGGAGTCTTCATGGCATCCGGATCGAAAAAGGTGATTTTTGCCGCCCTGGCGGGGAATACCCTTATTGCAGTTACCAAGTTCGTTGCGGCCTTCTTTACAGGCAGTTCGGCGATGTTATCTGAAGCCATTCACTCTCTGGTGGATACCGGTAATCAGGGGCTTCTGCTATACGGTATGGCGCGGGCAAAGCGTCCGCCTGACGAAGCCTTTCCTTTCGGTCATGGCAAGGAGATCTACTTCTGGAGTTTCGTCGTGGCGATTCTGATCTTCGCTCTGGGCGGCGGAGTCTCCATCTATGAAGGGATCAAACATATCGAACATCCTGAGCCGATGGCCAATCCAGTCATCAACTATCTGGTGCTCGGACTGGCCATGCTTTTCGAGGGAGGGGCCTGGGTGTTCGCGCTACGGGAATTCACCCGGGCCAAAGGTAAATGGGGTTACGTGGAGGCGATTCAGCGGGCCAAGGACCCTTCCGTCTTTGTGGTGCTGTTCGAGGATACCGCCGCTATGTTGGGCTTGATGGTGGCCTTTATCGGCATTGTCCTGACACAGCAGACAGGCCAGCTCTGGTACGATGGCGCCGCCTCGGTCATTATTGGCCTGATCCTGGTCGGCACCGCGATCTGGCTCGCCTATGAGACCAAGGGCCTGCTCATCGGAGAGAGTGCCGGCAGCACTGTGGTCGAGGGAATACGCACAATCGTGGGTGCCGAGTCACTGGTGGAACATGTGAATGAGGTGTTGACCATGCACATGGGCCCCGACTTCATCCTGGTGAATCTGAGTGTGGACTTTGCCGATCAGGCGACTGCCGACCAGATTGAATCGGCCATCAGTGGCATGGACCAGCTGATCAAGCAACAATTCCCCCAGGTTCGGCGGATATTCATCGAAGCGGAGAAGCGGGCGGCCGCTCTCGGGGAATGAGATACTAATGGCTATTGACCCCAATCCCCAGGGTAGGTAGAATTCCGCCTCTTTACCTCGCCGGGCCTCCCTGGTGGGTGGATAACGGTATTTTTTCGGGGATTAAAGCAATGTATGCGGTAATTCAAACCGGCGGCAAACAGTATCGCGTAGCGGAAGGCGACACCATCAAGGTGGAAATGCTGACCGCCGACGAAGGCGCTTCTGTCGAACTGGACAAGGTTCTGATGATCACCAATGGTGATGACGTCAAGGTTGGCAAACCCTACGTGGATGGCGGCAAGGTCACCGCGACCGTGAAATCTCACGGGCGTGGCAAGAAGGTCAAAATCATCAAGTTTCGTCGCCGCAAACACCACCTGAAGCATCAGGGGCATCGTCAGTGGTACACGGAACTAACCGTGACCGGCATCAGCGGCTGAGGAGAGAAACATGGCTCATAAAAAGGCAGGCGGCAGTACACGTAACGGTCGCGATTCAGAATCCAAACGACTTGGCGTGAAGATCTTCGGCGGCCAGGTGGTCAAGGCCGGCAACATCATCGTGCGCCAGCGTGGCACCCAGTTTCACAACGGTGTGAACGTGGGTATCGGCAAGGACCACACCCTGTTCGCCAAGTCGGACGGTCGTGTGCAGTTCGAAGTCAAGGGACCGCGTAACCGCAAGTATGTGAGTGTCGTCACCGAGTAATCCTTTCACGGAGTTGACGCTCAAAAGCCTCGTCACTGGACGAGGCTTTTTGCGTTCTGGCCTATGAAATTCGTCGATGAAGCAAAAATCAAGGTAATTGCCGGGGATGGTGGCAATGGCTGCGCCAGTTTTCGGCGCGAAAAGTACATTCCCAAGGGTGGACCTGACGGGGGTGACGGGGGTGATGGCGGAAGTGTCTATCTGGTTGCCGAAAGTGGCTTGAACACCCTGGTTGATTTCCGTACTCAGCGCACCCACAAGGCCGAGCGGGGGCAGAATGGCATGGGGCGCGAACGCACCGGGCGTAAGGGCGGCTCTACCCATGTTCGGGTGCCGGTCGGTACCCGGGTCTATGACGACGAAACCGGTGAGCTGGTGGGGGAATTGCTGGCCCATCACCAGGAACTGTTGGTTGCCCAGGGTGGTGTACATGGCATTGGCAATGTGCATTTCAAAAGCAGTACCAACCGGACGCCCCGTCAGTTTACGCATGGCACTCCGGGTGAAAGACGGGAGCTGCGGCTGGAGTTGATCCTACTCGCGGATGTGGGGTTGCTGGGCATGCCGAATGCCGGTAAATCAAGCCTGATCAGTAAAATCTCCAGTGCCCGGCCGAGAATCGCGGACTACCCGTTCACGACCCTGTATCCCAATCTGGGCGTTGTGAGTCTCGGCCAGGATCACAGTTTCGTGGTGGCCGATATACCGGGGGTCATTGAGGGGGCTGCAGAAGGCGCCGGACTGGGGCTGCAGTTTCTGAAACACCTCGCCCGCACCCGGTTGTTACTACATCTGGTGGATATGGCCCCCCTGGATGAGGCCATCGATGTGTCGGCGGAAGTTCGTCAGATCGAGCAGGAGTTGCAGCACTACTCCTCGGAACTGGCGGATAAGGAGCGTTGGTTGGTACTGAATAAAAAGGACCTACTCCTGGAAGAAGAGTGTGAGGCGCGCCGGGACAGTCTCTGTCGCGCACTGAATTGGTCGGGGCCCGTCTTTGAAATCTCCGCAATGAGCGGCGAGGGTACCGCGGAGCTGGTGAAGGCCCTGATGAACCGGCTTGAGGAGCTCTGGCGATCGGAGCGACCGGAACCTGAGTCGGAGACCGAGTGGGATCCCTTGCAGGGGGAGTAGTGATGATTTCCCGGGAAAAGATTGCATCATCGAAGCGTTGGGTCATCAAGATTGGTAGTGCCCTGCTGACCTCGGATGGCAAGGGACTGTCCCATGACCTGCTGGCTACTTGGGTCGAACAGATGGCGCGACTGCGCCACGCCGGTCACGAAGTGGTGCTGGTCTCATCCGGCGCTGTGGCTGAAGGGATGAGCCGCATGGGCTGGCGCTCCCGTCCGCGTAATTTGAATGAGCTTCAGGCTGCCGCCGCGATCGGCCAGATGGGTCTGGTGCATGCCTGGGAGGCCTGTTTTCAACAGTTTGATCTGCACACCGCCCAGGTGCTTCTGACGCGGGATGATCTGGAGAACCGGGCCCGCTATCTGAATGCACGCAGTACCCTGCGTACCCTGCTGGAGTTGGGTGTGGTGCCGGTGGTCAATGAAAACGATACCGTGACCACCGACGAGCTGCGGTTTGGTGATAACGATACCCTGGCGGCCCTGGTGGCCAATCTGATCGAGGCCAATCTGTTGATTTTGCTCACGGATCAGGAGGGGTTGTTCGATGCCGATCCTCGCTTCAATCCGGGTGCCACCCTGATCCGGGAGACCCGAGTGGACAATCCTCAACTGGACGCGGTTGCCGGTGGTAGCGCCAGTGGTTTGGGGTTGGGCGGTATGGTCACCAAGGTGCGTGCCGCCCGGTTGGCGGCCCGCTCGGGTACCGCAACCGTAATTGCCTCAGGTCGACAGGATCAGGTGATCGATGCAATCAGTCGGGGGCAGGATGCGGGTACCTTGTTGATTCCCGTCCAGGAGCCCCAGGCCGCCCGCAAGCGTTGGCTCGCGGGGCAGTTGCAGCCTCGGGGAATCCTGACTCTGGATGAGGGGGCGGTACGGGTTCTGCGGGAAAAGGGCAGCAGTCTGTTAGCAGTGGGGGTCTGTGGCGTGAAGGGCCATTTCGCCCGGGGTGAAGCTGTGACCTGCCAGGATCGTGCGGGTAGTGAGGTTGCCCGGGGGTTGGTGAACTACAACACTCAGGAGACCTTGAAGATCGCGGGTCAGCCCAGTCATCGCATTGAAGAGATCCTGGGATACGTAGATGAGGATGAGCTGATCCACCGGGACAATCTTGTGCTGTTGTAGTGGGGTTGGGAGAGATCTATTGCAGCGTTAATCGGTTCTGTCAAAAATCGACGGGAGCGTGATTGAGTGTGGGTTGGATGCATTTATACGCCGTTCATCAAATCCCTTTGATCCAATTGATTTTTTTCTTCATGAAAAGTGTGTGTGCAATCACGCATTTTTATCTTTCCAGTCTTTGTTTCCTGCTTCGCTGCATGCCAGACTTAAGCTAATTTTTTCCATCATGATGACAATTTAAGGTCCACGGGAATGTGTGGCCAAGGAGCGGATGTCAATGAGCGTAATCTATAAGAATAAATCGAGCGGGAGCCGCTCAGTGCGAACCGGGCTTGTCGTTTGCGGATCCCTGGCCTTGAGTTTCTCCGGATCCCTATTCGCCGCGACTTGGTCAGCGGAGGAGTTGTTGGTTGTACAGATGGTCAATCAGCAGAGGGTGTACCATAATCTGGATACGGTACAGATGGATGATCGGCTCCATGCTGCGGCACTAAGCCATTCACAGTCCATGGCCGAGAACGACTATTTCAGTCACACCACACTGGGCGGCACGGATCCGCTCTCGCCCGCAGCGCGGATCAGGGCCTCAGGATACGATCTTAGCCGCTTTGGTGAGAATATCGCTGCTGGACAGGGTCGGGCGGCACCCACCTTTACAACCCCGTCGCCGGCTATCGATGCGGCCCATGACGTCATGTATGGCACGGAAGATTTCAATGAGATCAACAGTTTTTTCACTGATCAGTTCAGTATTTCCGCTTCGGGGTGGGAAACTCTTGGAGAGGGTGTGACGGAGGATCAGTGGCACGCATGGTACGCAGAGCAGAATGGGTCCGGAGGTTGGATGGGGAGTGATAGCCATCGAAATACCATTCTGAATGGGCTGCTCGATGATATCGGGGTTGGGTATGTATATGAGGCGGATGACGAGGCTCCGATCCTGTTGGATGGGGGGAATGTGTTTGACCGGCCTCTGTATACCTACTGGACTCAGGAGTTCGCCTCGGGGGATTCTATGGAGCCCTCTCCGGTGCCTCTACCAG
>JARRNW010000244.1:0-5791 GCA_037384565.1 Candidatus Thiodiazotropha sp. | reverse complement strand
AAGTCCGAACGCCATTCCGTATCGATGTGCAGCCCACAGATCTCGAAAGGCCCTTTGCGCCAGGGATGCAGTTTCATTAGGGATTGACGCATCTGCTGGCGTTGCCTTTCATCGCAATCTGCGTCAGTTCCAATCGTGACAGTTGCCTGATTTAACTGATGGTCAAGCCCCTGGAATCGGGGCAATTCCTGCAGAGCCCCTAGCCATTCCTCCAGGTCTCCGTGAGGATTCTCACGCCAGACACGCGCCACTTGATCCGGCAACACCTCGAGCCAACGTCCTATCGGCTGATCCTGATAGTTCAGCCCCCAACTCCAATCATCCTTCATTTGATCGCCAGTAGTGAAACGAAGTTGAAACATTGAAACCAGACTTCGATCGTCTGAAATCCGATTCCACGGAGTCTTTGTTTATGCAATTCAAGAGTTTCAGGTCTCAGAACATTTTCCAGAGCGGTTCGCTTTTGACTGATTTCCAGATCGGAGTATCCTTGCGCCTTTTTGAATCCATGGTGCATCTCGGTGAAAAGTTCCTGAGTCACCGAATCAGACAAAGCGATCTTCTCTGACAACACGAGCAAACCGCCCTTTTCCAACCCCGCGTACACCGAACTGAGAAAACCCCATCGGTCCTTCTCCGGGAGAAACTGCAGGGTAAAATTCAGGATCACCAGGGAAGCCCGAGTAATTCGGATATCCCTCACATCCGCGCAAATCCAATGTACCGGCACGGCATGGTCGAAACCGGTAAAATGCTTGAGTGCCTGATCGAGCATGGCGGTTGAATTGTCCACCGCAAAGAGTTGATAGGCATGATGCGGAACCGATGAACAGACCGCCAGGCTCGCTGCCCCCAGCGAACAGCCCAGATCATAGACGCTGGTGTCGGGTTTTACCCATTCACCGGCAAGGGTGCCAATCATGTTGATGATCGTCGCATAACCCGGAACTGATCGGTTGATCATATCCGGAAAAACCCGAGCTACCCGTTCATCGAAACGGAAATCGGCAAGCACACCTTGCGCATCGGCGTATAAGGTATCACGTGACATGGGTTCACAGTCGCTGCACAGAGCGAGCAGCCTCCTCCCCGGTACGCACATCAACCTTGATCAGTAGAAATCCGCCGATCAGGAACAGAATACCGACAGACAGAATGGCCAGACGACTGCTTCCGGTCAATACGCCGATCCACCCCAATAACAAAGGACCCAGCACCACGGCAAATTTCCCCAGCATATTATAAAAACCAAAAAATTCCGCAGCTTGATCGGCAGGTATCAAGCGTGCATACAATGATCGGGAGAGTGCTTGGATACCACCCTGAACCAGACCGATCGCCACCGCCAGCAGATAAAACTCCCACACAGAGTCCATTCTGTAGGCCCAGAGCAGAATCAGTAGATAGATGAATATCGCTAACATGATGCCCTGCTTCGGACCGCGTCTTCCCGCCAATGCGCCGAACGCAAGCGCCGAGGGAAAACCGACAAACTGGGCTATCAGTAATGCGACCATCAGATTGTTGGCGTCAAATCCAATGGACAGTCCAAAATCCACAGCCATCCGTACGATGGTGTCCACACCGTCGATATAGCACCAGTAGGCAAGCAGAAACAACAGGGTCGTCTTCAACTGCTTGAGCTTTTGGAAAGTATTGAGAAACTGCTGAATCCCGGCGATGAACCAGCCTCGAACTGCAGTAGAGGATCGGGCTTCCTCTACGAGAAAAAACAGAGGCAGTGAGAAAACCGCCCACCAGACTGCGACCATTACGAAAGAGACCCGCACGGCCTCGGCTGCGTCCTTTAAGCCAAAACTTTCCGGATACAGGGTCATTGCCACATTGACAGAGAACAGCACGCCACCACCCAGATAGCCGAATGCGTAGCCGTAAGCGGAAACCCGGTCATAATGCCGTTCACGGGTCACCGATACCAGCAGCGCATCATAAAACACATTGCCGCCAACAAAACCAAGTACCGCCAGGGCATAGAGACTCAGCGCCACCACCCAGTCACCCTGAGCTACCAGATAGAGGGCGCCCGTCATCACAATACCCATGCTGGCAAAAAACAGTAAGAAATGTTTCTTCGCCCCACCCTGATCGGCCAATGCGCCTAACATGGGTGCCAGACAGACAACCACGAGACTCGCCAGAGAGTTCGCAACTCCGAGTCGATAGGTGGATTCCGTTACTGCAACGCCCTGACTCCAGAACTGTTTGAAGAATACTGGGAAAAACCCCGCCATGACGGTGGTGGCAAATGCAGAGTTGGCCCAGTCATAGAGACTCCAGGCCAGGATGGAGGGTTGACGCAGCAAACCTCGGGGTTGTATATCGTGCACCGGAGATCACTCTGGCAGGTTTTGTGATACCAGGTTGGCATTGATCGCCATGCGTACCAGTTCCGCCAGAGAATCCGCTTCCATCTTTTCCATCACCCGCGCACGGTGCGCCTCCACGGTTTTTGAACTCACCCCCAAGGTGTTGGCAATCTCCTTATTCGCCTGTCCATTGGTAACCATGACCATGACTTCGTGTTCTCTTGGGGTTAGACGCGCCAGGCGGGTAGCAATCTCCGCTCTTTGGGCCTGCATGTCACGCTGACGGGCATCCAGCGCCATGGCTTGCCGAATACTTTCGAGCAACAATTCGTCATTGAAGGGTTTTTCAATGAAATCGACCGCTCCGGCCTTCATGGCCCGAACCGCCATGGGCACATCCCCATGACCGGTGATGATAATCACCGGTATGGCGATCTGATTGACAAGCAGATACTCCTGCAATTCAAGCCCACTCATTCCCGGCATGCGCACATCCAGCAGCAGACATCCCGAACGGCCCGGGTAATAACTCTGGATAAAGGCGTTCGCGGATTCAAAGGTCTCGACCTGCATGGAAACCGATTCGATCAGCCATTTCAGGGAGTTTCGCATAGCTTGGTCGTCATCTACGACAAATACGGTGGGGCGACTGCTCATATCAAGGCCTGTTCAGACAATTAAAATCCCATGGGCGAGGCAATCCAATAAAGGAGCGGCGCCGGAGGAAACAACCAGTGCCTATTGTATCGATGATGGCCCGGCTTAAAAACCCGGCAGAACCCATGCGGGATCTGTGGGCAGCACCAGCCGGAAAGTCGCCCCTTGCCCCTCCTTCGAAGTGACATCAAGAATACCTTTGTGGTCCTGTGCGATCTTACGGCTGATCGACAAGCCCATACCCATCCCCTCTTTTTTGGTGGAAAAAAAGGCATCAAACAGGTGCTTCAACGCCTTATCGGGTATGCCTGCACCAGAATCCTGAACCATAACCTGGACCTCCCGGGCACTCAGCCGCTGGGTTAAGAGAATCAACCGTCGCCGATCCGGATCCACTGCCTTCATCGCATCGATGGCATTGCGCACCAGATTCAACATAACCTGTTCGATCTGTACCAGGTCCACCTTGACTGGCAATACCTCATCGCTGAGCTCTAAAGAAACCTGTACGCGATTACGGTTGGCCTCGAATTCGATGAAGGACGCCACCTCCAATACCAGATGATTGAGGTTGACCACCTCATGTTCCTGGGGACGTTTGCTCACCAGTGCACGAAGCCGTTTGATGATCTCGCCGGCACGTTCCGCCTGAGCAGTAATCTGGGCCATCGCATCCACCAACTCAGCTTCTCCCCCGACCCCGGACTGTAAACGACGCACACAACCACTGGCAAAGTTCACGATCGCCGAAAGTGGCTGGTTGAGTTCATGGGCCAAACCGGTTGACATCTCACCCATCGTACTCAGCCGGCAGACGTGGACCAGTTCGGACTGATGCTGACGACTCTGCATCTCCGCCATGCGTACCTGGGTGAAATCCCGTCCATAGATGTTGACATAGTCAAGTTCACGGATAGGTGCCAGCTGAAGTGAAAAAATCTGCTCTTCGAGATTTAGCTCATACTCTTTGGTTCGGCCCTCGGAGAGGATAGTTGAGATAAGATTCCGCCAATAGACCGGAAGTGTCTGACCTCGCTCACAATCCCAGTATTTCAGCAAGGGTTCGCAGGCGGCGTTGGCATACACGATAACACCCCGCTCGTTGACACGCATGACTGGGCTGGGGTTTTCACTGGCCAATTTCGCGAGACTCGCAATTTCACGTTCCACCTGTTTTTTATCCGTAACATCGTCCAGGTAGACGTTGAACACCGTTTGTTCTTGCAGATGAATCGAAATCACCGAGCATTCGACCGATTTTTCCTCTCCATTCTGGGTCAGGGCCCGCATTGGTTGCGTCCGACAGGCTGCAGAAGGTGCGCTCTGACTGATGCAGCCACGTAACATGATCCGAAACCGGGCCCGGTCATCCGGATGTATGGCCAGCAACTCAAGTCGCTGCCCCAGCATCTGATCACGTTTGAACCCGAAGGTCTTGAACACCGTGCCATTAACCTCGACGATCAGGCCCTCCTGATTCAGGGTTACGATCGAAACCATGGAATTATCGAACAAGGCACTTTTCAGCGCCTCGGTCTCGCGAATTCGCATCTCCTGACGGCTACGAAGCTCCTCTCGAGCAGTGATCAACTGCCTGAAGAATGCCTTGACCCACTCTTCAAGATGCAACAGCTGATTGCCGTTTTGGTTAACCGGCTGTTTGACCCCAAGGGCTTGCTGACCAAATCGGGAGATTCGCAACAGTACATGACTGATCTTGACCGAAACCAGGGCAAAAATCAGGGAAAAGGTAACCACGTAGACCAATGCGGTCAAAAACCGCTCCTGCTGAGCCAGCTTGGTTATGTTAAGTATGGTTTGACGTACCCCGTCCCTGGGCACCATGGTCGTGAACAAGAGGTGATGATCCGCAGACTGGAATCCGCTAATCGCCTGCGAGGTCAGCAGGTATCGGTCCGACAGACTGTTGAGAAACGTGCCGGGCCGAATCTTGTCCTGTTCACTGATCGCCAACAGCTTCAGGGTGTTGGCGTCGGCCAACGCGGTTAAGGTGTCGCTACCATGTACCATGCTTTGCGACGCGGACAAGAAACGATCATCCACCCGAGCAACCAACAACAACCGCGCTCTATGATCCGTTTCGGCTTCGATACAGCGGGACCAAACCAACAGGTAGGGTTGTTGATCGATCAGGGTGATCACCCCATCACTCGGACCCTGAATGTATTCGACTACACGGTCCAGATCGATCGGTAGGAAATCCATTTCAAAGACCTCATACGCAATGGCATTTCGGTCTATAAGGATAACCAGATCAGCCTGCAGTGAAGAGGAACTGGGATAGTCACTTTCAAGCCATACCGGGGGCTGGTCGGAATAGATGATCGGCGGCGTTGCGGGATCACGACGATGCCACCGATCGTCTTTCAGATAGTCACGGATACGCCAGTGATTGGCCAGATCCCGCGCCATGAGTTGCCAATCCATCAGGTACTCCTCGAAACGCTGACGGGTTTCCAGAGCCTGAATATCGAGTCGCTCCACCAGGTCATCGTGAAACACCTTTTCCAGGCGCTTATCCTGGATGGGATCGAGTAGTAGCCACATCAATACACCACAAATCAGCCCAACGAGCAGGGAGAGAACGGGCAAGGAGGTATTGGCTAACATCCGTTGCCATCGGGTCGCGAATGAACTGCTCATGGGTTCGGGTGGATCGTCATCGGAAATACACCCTGAGCATCGGTATGATTCATAGTGCCCCGTTGATAAATTCCTGGGAAAGTCTCAAGGAATGTAAGGATTCGTCCGACTTACCCTAAAAATAAGGGTGCTATTTTGACCCA